>DATACQ010000573.1:0-3569 GCA_036258955.1 Binatia bacterium | reverse complement strand
GCGCCCGGCGAACCGCCGGTGGTCGACCATCAGTCACCTGTCTTGCACGACCTTGATGCCAGCTTTCGCGAGGATTTCCGCCGCCCCGTCGTTGCGAATACCGAGCTGAAACCATACCGACTTTGGCTTCTTCGCGAGAATATCGTCGACGTGGCCGTCGATATCTGGAGGCCGGCGAAAGACATCGACCATATCAATCATCCCGGGGATATCGGCGAGGCGCCGATACACTTTCTGCCCCAGGATTTCAGTCGCCTCAGGGTAATAGACCGGCACCGGAACAATCTCGTATCCAGCCTTTTGCATGTACAGCGGCACGTACACCGACGGTTGGTCGGACTGCGCTTCGGTTTTGATCCCGAGCACCGCGATGCGTTTAGTTTCGCGGATCAGATCACCGATTTGCTGCGAATCATGAACGAGGTTCTCTTGCCAATTCATACGGATAGTCTAGCAGTCAATGGCCCTCGATACGAGCTTTGCGGTGAGTCGAGGAAAGACTTGGATGTGTGCGGAATCCAGATTTCGCTTTCCGAGCGGTGCAGCGGTTCAATACTAAAATCCGGTATTCCAAGACTCTCGCCACATGCCTCAAGCCTCCCGCCTTTCGTCAATTGACAGCCTGAAATTCATCGCATAGCATCGTCTCAGTTCTTCAAACTGCTAAAGGGTCACTCATCACTCAGGAGTTTCTCAATGCTCAGCCGAGAAGAAAACGAGTTGCTGACCCGTATCGGCCCAGGTACGCCCGCGGGCGAACTGCTCAGGCGATACTGGCATGTGGTTGCCGCCGCCGCGGAGCTTAGCGAGGAAAACCCCAAGAAGAAAGTAACCATTCTAGGGGAGAAGTTAGTTCTCTTTCGCGACCGCAAGGGGAACTACGGCCTCGTAGCCGAGAAGTGCTCCCACCGCGGCGTATCCCTTTATTATGGTTTTGTCGAGGACGACGGCATTCGTTGTGCGTATCACGGCTGGAAGTATAACGCCCGCGGCAAATGCATCGATCAGCCTTTCGAAAGCCCTGAGGCCGGATTTAAGCAAAAAATTCAGCACACGGCATATCCAGTGGTTAAACGCGCAGGCCTCTTGTTTGCCTACATGGGCCCGCCGGAGAAGAAACCGCTACTGCCCAGGTGGGACGTTTTGGTGCGCGAGGACGGCACAAGAAAAATCGACGTTTGCGAAGTCCTGTGCTGCAACTGGTTGCAGGCAATGGAAAACTCCGTCGATCCGACACATACCTATTATCTCCATTCTCACACCCTCAAATTGAAGGGCAATCCCGACCATGTGCCATTTCATTACCGCGCGCTAAGCAAAATCGATTTCGAGCTGGTCAACCAGCCCACATGGGCAGGAATTCAGAAGCAACGAACCTTCGCCGGGGAGAATGCCGCCATCGAATCGCCGCACCCGCTGATATTTCCGAACATCCTTTTTGTGCCGGTGCGCGCCGGCTATGCAATGCATTTTCGCACTCCAATCGACGACTACAATACTCAGGTATTTCAGTTCCGCTTCTCACCAAACAAAAACGGCGAAACCGTTGGGCAGCCGGAGGATGTGCCCGTAGAGTTCGTCCGCACGAAAAACGCCGCAGGCGAGTTTCACATGGAAAATTTTTCGAGCCAGGATCACATGGCCTGGGAAACGCAGGGGGTTGTTGCTGATCGTTCCGCGGAACACTTGGGTGAAGGCGATCGCGGCATCATCATGTACCGCAAGCTCCTGCGCGAGCAAATTCTCGCGCTCCAAGAAGGCAAAGATCCGGTGGGCACCAATCAGGACCCGACAAAAGACCAAATAATAAAGCTCATCGATGATCAGGGGCACAACGCCTTTTCCTTCGCCGCCCGGCACGCTGCTGAAAGAGCCTCATAGCCTCGCATCAGGGCCAACGCGGAATCCGGGTTCAACACAATTGTCTCTTAGGGCTTGCCTCTCTCTGATCCTGAACGCAAGCGAAGGATCTCGGTCGCGATTCTTCGCTTCGCCGGTTCAGAATGACACCCGGAAAGCGCGCGCGGCGCTCGTGCATTGAATCATTGAGTAAGCTGGGTAGTTTGCGGTTGGTACAGGCGATTGCCCAAATACTTGTAACTTCGTTCGAACCGGACTAAAGATGAATAGTTTTACGCTTAAGGATCATCATCTATGTCCATACGCGCCATGTTCACCGAACAAATTCGTCAGTTAAGGCAAACCGACTCGTTGCTGTGGCTCGTGGCGCTTGGGCATACGTTTACCCATTGGTGCCCTGCGACTTTTTATCTGCTACTGCCTTTCGTCGTCAAAGAATTGGGTCTGAGCTATAGCCAGGCCGGGTTCCTGGTGACTATACGAGCTGCCGCCAACCTGATCGTCAACGTTCCCGCCGGCATGTTGGTCGATATCATCGGCAGAAAAGGGCTCCTCATGGCTCTCGCGCTGGTCGCCACCGGTGTACCCTATTTCCTGGTCGGCGTGAGCCATAATTTTTTTTGGGTGGCGCTGTTTTTGGCATTTGTCGGCGTCGGCAACTATCTATGGCACCCGGCGGCGATATCGACGCTCTCGGAAAAGTATCCGGACAAGCGTGGCTTCGCCATTGCTATCCACGCCATCGGCCCCAACATCGGTGAAAGCATCGCGCCGCTTCTAGTGGGCGTGTTGTTGCTCTATCTCTCCTGGCGCAACGTTCTTTTTCTCAATCTTATCCCCGGTATCGTGATCGCCTTAATTCTCTGGAAGTTTCTGTTTGGAAAACTCGACTCCCGCGCGCAGCGAAAAAAAGGACTCTCCACGAAGGAGTACTTGGCGGGAATGAAAAAACTGGCGCAGAACCCAAGTATCCTGGCGCTGGTCGTGGTGGCCGGTATGCGTTCGATGACGCAGCAGGGCTTGCATACGTTTCTGCCCATTTACTTGACCCATGACCTGGGACTTTCCAGCGCTATGGCTGGCATCTACCTCTCCGTCACTCAAACCGCTGGAATGATTGGAACACCGATCGCCGGCAGCATTTCTGATCAAAGCGGCAGGAAACGCGTTCTAACCGCGGGTTTGTTTTCGACGAGCATTGTGCTGGTTGTCCTCGCCTACTTTCAATTCACCTGGCTTTTTATCACGGGGTTGGCTTGCCTCGGATTTTTTCTGTACGCGGTCAGGCCGGTCATTTGGGCGTGGGTCCTCGACCTCGGGCCGAAAGAATTGGGCGGTAGCATGGTGAGTTTCTTTTCCGGCTCGCAGTCTTTGCTGAGCTCCCTTTCGCCGGTGATTTGCGGCTTCATTGCCGATCGGTGGGGCATCCTTGCCGCGTTCTACTTTCTTGCGGGCACCGTGTTCGTTGCCAACCTGATCGTGCTCACGATTCGCGAAGAGAAGCGTGAAAACTCCGAAATGATTCGCGAGGTCGCCTAGGCTCACGCGGTTCCGAGTTCCGAGTCTCGTGTTTCGAGTTCAAACCCGAAACTCGAGACCCGAGACTCGAAACTGCATAAGCGCTTGACCTGGCGCGAATTCCTCGACTATTTACAAGACGCTATGGCTGAATTCAAAACCGTCGGTATCTCGGTTCCTCGTGCCGAAGG
>DATACQ010000572.1:0-4984 GCA_036258955.1 Binatia bacterium | reverse complement strand
AAAAAGCCCTGGCACAAAGCTTGCCAAAGGAAGATTCCAGCATCGATTAAGTCAGGATTATTGGCCGTGCGGATTTTGTTGGATGGGAACGATGGTGCAAAAAGTTATAGGTCGCAACCTTGTCGGTTCACTTTTAGTCCTGGCATGCGCGGGGAGTATTCTTTCTCGCGCTACGGAACCCGCAGCGGCCATCCCCGGCGAGCAACAAAACGTCGCAACTCCTGGGGCATGCTCCAGTAGCAATCAGGGGCAACTGCTGGCCCGAACCGAGCTCTACTTTGGAAGGGCTAAGCCGGATGGCTCAATGGTGAGCGATGAAGAATTCCGAGCCTTTCTCGATGACATCATCACACCGCGGTTTCCCAACGGATTGACTGTGCTGTCGGGCGCCGGTCAATTTCGCGGATCCAGCGGGATGATTACGCGTGAAGGATCGAAGTTCGTGATATTGCTCTACCGTGCCGGGGAAAAAGACAGTAGCGCGCGCATCGAAGAAATACGAGCCAGCTACAGGAAAACGTTCGCGCAAGAATCGGTGCTGCGCGTGGACGGCGAGTCGTGCGTCTACTTCTGAGCCCCGCGGAGACGGGTCGAAGTACCGAGTTCATCCCCAGTCTCCGCGATACGAGTTCTAACCCGGCGAATCGTGAGCTGCCAACCCTCACGCCGACTAAGCGAAAGAGCGAAGGGTACTTACCGCCCCTCAAGCGATGCCGGAGGCGCCACTGGATCGAGTACTTGATGACGAGTTGACGCGCGCGAGACGCACGCGCTCAGCGTTTCACGAGAAACGCATGCCCGTTACGTTCAAACGCTTCAGGATTTCTGCCTGGAAGTTTTTCAGGTGGCATGTGGGCTTTGAACTTTTGGACTAGCGTTCGGCAAAACCTCTCGATTTAGCTTTTCCTCTACGGCAGAGATTAGAGAGCCCGAGTCGGCAATCCCTGTTCGGTTTGGATCGCGGTAGAGAAACGCTAGAACGAGCATCAGCAGAAGCGGCGAGACGGCCGCTAGATATGCAATCACCCGATATCGCGCGGCGAGACGGGAATACGGTATTGGGTCTGATTGCGTCGCTGTCCCGCTCATCACCATTGCGTGAGTTTGTCGCATTGTTTCTCCTCCAGGGCCTTGTTCTAAGAAAATCGCGCGCTGCGCCGCTATCAATCGTTGGTCGATAACGGGTCTCTTCACCAGCGGAATAGGCTTGCGAAAACCCTAGGCGCAAACGCAATGCCACGAACCTCACAGTGGTTGTTGGTCAGTAACTTTATGGTTTGTTTGTCAAAGCGCGTTATTGGCAGTACGGGACGGCGAGAGGCTCCGGAACTTTGTACAGAAGTGTCTACGATGTTTACGATCTCGCTACGCTGTCAATGTTCGCTCTTGGACCGCACCGATTCTAACCCTCTTTCCCTGTTCTGTGTTTGCGAACCCGATCGGAAGGATCCGAACTACTCCTTGTGCGACCGAAGGCGACAGCGGTCGTAGCGTCATTCCGATGCAGCTGCTATGTTCGCTAGGCTCACATAGGGCGCGCGCGGAGAAAGGTCTATGAACCACCCTATCGCCGAAGATCTTGTAACGGCTAACCACATTCTTGCCAATGAAGGTGTGCTCGATGGGCTCGGTCACATTAGCGTGCGCCATCCGGAAAACCCGCAGCGTTACTTGATGTCGCGTTCTCTCGCGCCGGCTCTGGTGACGCATTCGGACATCATGGAATACGACCTCGATTCCAACCCCGTCGATCGACAGAGCCGAGCGCTGTTTCTCGAACGGTTTATCCACGGCGAAACCTACAAGGCACGATCCGACGTCATGGCAGTAATCCACAGCCACTCCCCGACTGTAATTCCGTTCAGCATCAGCCAGACTCCGTTGCGGCCGGTGTTTAACGGCGCCGCATTCCTGTCTCCGTCGGCTCCGGTATTCGATATTCGAAAAGTCGCCGGCATCACCGATTTGCTCATCGGCAATGGGGAGCTCGGCAAAGCTCTCAGCGAAACCCTCGGTGAAGGTGCGGTGGTACTCTTACGTGGCCACGGTAATGTCGTGGTCGGAGAAACCGTGCAGCAAGTTGTCTACCGAGCCATCCAAACTGAACTCAATGCCCGCCTGCAGCTTCAAGCGGTCATGTTAGGTGGCGCGTTGGTTTACTTAGCGCCGGAAGAAGCGTCAAAGGTGAACGCCCGCTCAGGACCCGATGCCATCCAGATCGGGCGAACCTGGGAACTCTGGAAGCAACGCGCTCGGGGACAATGATAGATAAACACCGAAGACGGCGGTTTAGTTTCACAGAGGAGGGCAAACCCGTGTCGTCATTGCCACGGGGCGAGCACCCGGGAGCAATTTGAGTGATGTGAGCTAACCAACCCAGCGAGTTTATGGGACTCGATACGGGAAATAAGCGCGCGCCGTTTGCCGGCACATCGTTTTGCGAATGGCACGGGCGCGTGCATTATTGGGCGTTAGAACCCCACTTCGATATAACCACCCAGGCGCTCGCTAGCTCTTCAGAAACGGCACGCCCATGCGCATCAGGTCGTCGAAAGCGTCCCAATGCACCATGTGCTTGCAGCCGTTTACGATGTGCACGTTCAGTTCGGGATGCATTTGCTTCAGCAGTTCGGCGCGCTCACCGGCGTGAGCGCGATCCTCGCGGCCGAAAATCATCAATAGCGGCATCTTGAGCTCCGTGAGCCTCTGCCACAGCGGCTTCGCCTGCGCGGCGCCGCCACCGGCCGGGGCGTCGTGACTCTGGCGGTCCTGATGTGCCTTGAAGTTGCGACCGACCATGCTCCTGTGGCGCAGCATGACGTCTTCATCGGAGATCAAAGAATGATTGAACGTGTCCGCCTGCAAGAGTTTGTGCGCATCCTCCAGCGTCGGTTCCTTTTGCGCCATTTCCTTATCGACCCGCGCCTGTACCGCCTCATATTTGCCGACTTGCTCTTCCGTTTGCGGCGGCAGCAGCGAGCCCGTGCCGAGAATGATGACGTGCGAATACCGGTTGGGCTCTTCCAATGCCAGCTGAACCGCAAAGCCGCCCGAGCGTGAATGGGCGATCAGCGCGGTCTTGCCCAACCCCGCGGCATCGATGAATTTCGGGATTGAATTGCGTTGCTGCGCCGTGCTCTGCTTGGTGGGTACGTCGGAGAGGCCAAAACCGGGATAGTCAAAGGCAACCGCGCGAAATCCGGCTTTGGCAAAAGGGCCGAGATTGCGCAGAAACACGTCCGCCGAGCTCCCGAGCGAGGCTCCATGCAGAAACAGCACCGATGGCCCTGAACCTTCTTCAAGATATCGAAGTTTCAG
Organism: Binatia bacterium; assembly: GCA_036258955.1. GTDB lineage: Bacteria > Desulfobacterota > Binatia > UBA9968 > UBA9968 > DATACQ01. The sequence goes on along the minus strand of DATACQ010000572.1, from coordinate 1,666 downwards.
GCCGTCGACGTTAACGAACTTGTCTTCCGGTTTGATTTTTTCCGCAGCAACCATGACATTGTCTCCTGTCTCGGCCAGAATTAGATCTTATTCCGCGCAGGGCCATCCGGCTGCCAAATGGCCGCGTCATGTAGATCGGCACAGGAACTTGAACAACCTTTTCTGACGGGAGCTATACCGCCGAACACCGGAGGTGTCAATCGCGCGGCGTTACTGAAAGCGTTGTTCACTTGACTCCGCGTGATACGCGGATATTCGTCCGGTTTGCTGCGCTCTCCGTAAATGGAACTCTCCCGAGAGTTTTGTCCGGCATCGCCGTAAGCTGAAACCGATCAGTCGATTGGCGTTGCGATAATCAGCTGAGCAATCAGCGTTTCGGAAGAATTCTTCTCTCGTGGTTTTGACTTTCGCGACAGCCGTGCCTATTAGGTAGCCGTGCCGGAGCGCGGCGCTTAGATCCGTAACTCGACTGTGAGCGCGCGCATTTTATGCGATCGCGATGAAAGGATTTGAGATGATCTTCGGGAAAAATTTGTTACTGAATTTTATTCTGTTGGGTTTCGCCGTATGTCTGGTACTCCCGCATCGCGCTCTCGGCCAGTCGCCTTTTTACGAAGGCAAAACCATTACCATCGTCCAGGCGCGCGCCGCGGGCGGTACCGGAGACTTGCGCGTGCGAGCGCAGACCCAGTTTCTGCGCAAGTATATTCCGGGTAATCCCACGATCGTCCACGAATTCATGGAAGGGGGCGGCGGCCGCAAAGCCGCCAACCACATTTTTCGCTCCGTTCGCGCTGACGGAATGACCATCGGGGCCATGACACCCGGGTTCGTGCCGAGCGCAGTGCTTGGCGAGACCGGCGTCTTATACGATCTCGACAAAACCATCTATCTAGGGTCGCCCGACGGCGGAGCGCAGTGGATCTTCGCGACGCGCAAGGCGCTCGGCGCCGACAGTCTCATCAAGCTCCGGGCCCTCTCCGGTCTTCGAATCGGCGCTCAAGCGGTGGGTCATCCGATCTATCTCACCGGACGTCTGTTCGCTTATTTGATTGGGTTAAAGGAACCGCGATTTGTCACCGGCTACACCACGCAGGAAATCGACGCCGCGCTGCTGCGTGGTGAGGTCGACGGGCGCTCGAATCTGGCTGAAACCGTCGTTCATCGCAATCCAGACTGGATATCTCAGCACCTCGTTGATTTTCATTCGATCATCGAAGTACAAAAAGGCGTGCGGCCGTCGCAGTTCGCCCAGGTGCCCGAGCTGGAAACTCTCGTCAAGACCGATCTCGAGAGAAAAGTCCTCGCGCTATTGCGCGGATTTAGGGCCACCGGCTCACCCAACATCCTGCCGCCCGGCACGCCCAAGGACCGCGTGCAAATCCTGCAGGAAGCGATGCGCAAGACTTTTCGCGACCCGGAGTTTCACAAGGAGTTCAAAAAGCTCGCCGGTGACGACGCAGCACCGCTGATGCCCGAAGAGTTGGAAAAGTCGATTAAAGAATTGCCGCGGGAGCGCGAAGTCATCGATTTTTTCAAAAAACTTTCAGGCGCCGATCCTCTCCCGGCCCGCTGAGAAGCTAGTTCCGAGGTGCGCTGGAGTTCATCGGCCGGGATCGGCGCCGGATCGACCAGATAGAGGCGGCTCTCGCGCAGATCATCGATC
>DATACQ010000571.1:0-4989 GCA_036258955.1 Binatia bacterium | reverse complement strand
TAGTGACACGGGGCGCATGCGCTGCTTGGCACCGCCGTTGCACGTCGCTACGTTAGGGGAGGTGAATTATGATCGCTATAAAGAAAATTCTCGTCCCGACAGATTTCTCCGACTCGTCCGCGCCAGCAATAGGGTATGCTGTATCTCTGGCAAGAAAACATGGTGCTGAGGTCGCTGTGCTCCACGTCATGTCGAGCAAAGCGATGAAAAAAGATTTTGCTGGCGGCTACGTCACCGAAGGTTTGATGGAACCCGGCACTTTGATAGGCACAACGCGGGCAACCGATATGGACAGTCTCCTTGAACGAAGAAAGCGCATCATCCACGATTTCGTCCAGCAGAAAATTGGCTCCGAAGCTCTCCGAGGGATCAAAATTACGGCCGTTGTAAGATTCGGTAAGCCAGTCGATGAGATCCTGGCTGCAGCAAAGGAGGAGCAGGCGGATTTGATCGTAATGAACCGCGAGTCGGGTTTGTCTCTGCGTGGACACTTCACTGATCGGATTGCGAAGCAAGCGCCGTGTCCGGTTGTTTCCTTGCAGGTTTCGGCTGAAGTTCGGACGGAAGACAACGAACGGGTCCCAATTGTTCGTGTCGAAAAATGGGCTGCCTGACTTGGGTTGTTCTCCGAGGTAGGGACAGGTCGCGACCTGTCCCTACCCTCGTTAGCTTTCTTTTTGTAGAAGCCTCTTTGCTTGGTTCGCGCGTGCGCGTCACCACCGCCATTTGAGATATTGCACCATCCGGACGCCGGACCCGAGTGTCTTTCGAACTGACACTCTTCTTTGCTTTATCCTGTTTGCTTTATCCTGGCGTTCGTTTGAGCATCTCTGGTGAAAAATCTTTCGGCGGAGCGGTGGAATCGGTCTTCACGTCCGCACCCACTTTTCGGTTTGCCATGATGGCCCCTTCGCCGTGGCGAGTTTAATGTGACGCCGACGCCTACTGCATAATTGGCGGCTCGGCCGTCCCGCCGTACTGCCCAATGCGGCGCTTGGTGTCCTGTTCGAACGGCTGCTTGGTCTGCGAGCCCCGCCGTCTTGCGCGTTTCGGGCCTTTTTTCTTCGGCAGTCTTTTTTTGCTTTGCTTCTTTTTTGTTGCCATAAAGTCTCCTGAGTAAGCGGCTCGTCCACTGTTAATGTGCTGGCGCCGATTTGTTCGAGCACTCTAAGCTCGAATATTCACGGTCCAGTGAGGGGTCCGGGCGAAGTGATTCGATCGCGGTAATGACGTACAGCGATCGTGAACTCCCGCATAAAAATGCTTTCAGGTATCACCCTCGCTTGTCTATAATCCGCACTGTGCTGGCCTGAGGGCCATTTTCGCCCTGCTCTTCGTGCCACTGAACGCCTGTGCCGATGTCAAGGCGCTCAAACTCGTCATTGGGCAAACTGTTCTTATGGAAGTAAACTTCCTGACCGTCCATTCTCTTAACGAATCCGTATCCTTGTTCGCGAAACAACCGGGTGACGAAGCCGCCGACTTGCTGTGCCGGATGGCTTTTCACCTCCCCATGTTGCTTCTCCACTAGTTTTTTGAGACGGCGTCGCATCGCGCCAAAAGCATCCCGGATCACGGTGGATAGTTGCTCGTGCAGATCGCCTTCGCCTGCCTCGCGGGTCGCCACCAACTCATGCTCCGGCGGAACCGTAACGTCGATTCGTACGCGAAACGAATTGCCGCTTCTTTGATGCTCCTGGGGTTTCTCTACGGCGACTCGACAGCTGATGATATGATCACAGACTCGATCGAGTTTGGCCGCTTGTTTCCGGATTAGATCCTCAATGTCAGGAGTTTTCGAAACATTGCGAAACGTCATTGTTAGCGGAACCTGCATATCCGGCCTCCCTCAGGATCACAAAGTGTTCAGCGCAGAGCGCATGGCGCAGATCGGAGCCCTCTGCGTTAGCCCTTTTGCGTCTTGCTCTTAAATCAGTATCTCAAAAGCGCTCCCAAACCGCCTTCGGCAACCAGGCGATCCCGCGCTTCCTTTGAGGAGACGACTTCCGCGTCCGCTCCTGTAAGAATGGCCTTTTCGACCGCTCGATCCGTGAGATCTCTGTGTTCCGCATCACCGCCGCAGAGCGGGCAAGTTTTGAACTCTCGTTCCGAAAAGTAATCGCAGCGCGTGCATACGGAACCTTCAATTGCTAATCCGTTCGCGATAAGAAGCGTCCGAACCTTTTCCTCGATCAGCGCGCTTAACGTGGGCTCAATGCCCAAAACGCCTCGTCCTTTGGATTTCGCCGCTGCTACGACCTCCTCCACCAGGTTTGCTTCCTCAACTTGCGCACGGTCTTGCCATGCTCGCTCGGCGCGCTCGAGAATCTGCTGTTCCGTTTCGTGCTTATAATCTACGGGAAATTTACCGCGGACCCGTTTGGCAGTTGGTTCGGAAAGTACGTTCAGAGTCTCGTTGATAATCTCGTCCGTACCGCCCAGTAGCAGATCAACTCTTCCCGCTTGTGACAGTCTCTCGAGCTCTTCGGCAGTTTTTTTTAGGTGTTCGGCTACATGGAAATCGATGTGACGCTGAAATCGCATCTGTGACCGCCCGCCTTGCTTGTGCTGGCCGGGAACGTCAGTGGCGAACTGTGCTTCCTGTTCGGAGATTCCCTGCTCAGCGATATAGATCCGCGTTTTGTCTCTTTGCAACACCGCCACAATCAACCGCGGAACTTCATCCAACGTCTGCGCCAAAATCCCCGTTTTCGTCGTGGTGTCTACGTCAACCAGATTAGGCATGGAAATTTCCAACGACAAGACCTCCCACAACGACTCCGGGCGGCAGGAAAATATGACAAGACCTTGACCTGCCGGCTCCCAGCTGGCTAGGAAACCAAGCACGTGAGCTCTTTCGCGGTCCAGAGCATGTTGCCAGGGGCCATTCTGGAGACGCGCCTGTGCCGCTTTCAAGGCTCCTTTAAACTGGCTGGTGGCCTGATGGCGCACGAAACGCAACCGGGGATCGAGCCTGATATAGGCGGTAAGAATACCATAATCACTTTTTAGCTGCGCAAGCCGTTCAAGATCTTGACGGGAAATCATAATGGCTCCCATTCCTGGAAAAATGAAAGATGAAAACGGACAGCTGAAAAGTTGGTCCGCACGAACCATCGCTTTGTGACTTATGCCCGAACTTGTTTCATTTTTCCGCTTTCATTTTTTCGTTTCAATTTATCCCCGTAATGTTTCATCTTTCCGCTTTCAGTTTTTCCGTTTTTATTTCGCGTCAGGCGGGCGAGCATTTGCTCGAGCTCAATGGCTGTGCGGTCTCATCTGAAAATCCGCATTGATGTTTCCCAACGAATCCTTTGGTGGGTCGTTCATCATAATTTACCGCCCCGTGAACCGCACCGACGCATCCTCCCATCCTGTGTCCCGCTACCCATGACGCCAGAACGGAGACCACCATTCTTGTGGTCTGGACGCGAGCGAAAGCTCATGATCATTCTGTGGTCAATCTCTCGTGTTTGTTTGCGGCTTGCCACGAACGAACTTGATGCCCTCGTGCCGTTCGAGCCGATCCAGTGGAGCAAAGACATAGTGCGACAGTGCTTCGCGGATCTGAATCTCGGGAAAACCCAAGGCGTGCAGGAGATCCACTTGCTGGCGTACTGCATCGATTCGCTGCGTTTCCAGCTGCAAGCGGCGGTCTTCCGATGGCTCCTTCCCCTCGCGATCCCAATCAACGTGGCGATTAGCGAAATACCGCTGCAGCCTTTGTAGGGGTCCTGGCGCTCCTGTAACCTCAACAACTACGGGAGAAGTTCCATGGATTGTTTCTATGCGAGGTTTGTCTTCTGCCGGGATCTCGGCCGAATATGATGAGAGCTGTTTTATTGGGCGCTCGCGCGAGTGACCATTTTCAACCGAGTCAACTTCCGCCTGGGAAACAATAGAGTCCCAGGCGTAAAACTTCTGATAGGCTTCAGTCAATGCAGAGATCAGGCTGTCTGTCTCTCCTTCATGGCCTTTTTCTACCTCGAAGCAGATTTTCCTGGTGCCATAGGGGCGCTCGTCGCCACCACTTAAATCTCGCGATTCTGGGTACATGTTTCCTCCTTGCAATCTTCCAATCGCTAAAAAATAATCATGAAGCACACGAAAAAGATCTTTCAGATCCCGCCCCATACACGGAAAGGCTGCTTTCCATGTTGGCTAAAATTTTTCGCAAGCGTTGTGCCAGACAGGGCGGACGGCGCGCCTCTGTGTTTCGCTTTTGAGAATTATCATGGCGCGCAGGCTCCCTCGAGGAGCGCTGCACACCGATGAATCACATGCAACGCAAAGCAAATCTGTGACGAACGGGAAGTTAGGATCTTCTTGGCATGCTTTCTGCTGCCATTCGGAGAGGCAAACGCAAAGGACAGAGCGCAAAAGGCAAATAGTGAAGAGCGAAGCACACCAAAGTGACTGCCGCATCAAAACTCTTTGCGCTTTGCGTGTAGCGCTCGTTGATATTGTACGACGCCCTCGGGCCTCCGCATATTGGCTGAATGGCATTACGCTTTGCTTCGTAGGCGGTTGTAGCGGCGCGCAATCGGCGCTTGCTCCAGCAGGGCACGGCGCCCAACGCATAGCCGAAATTTTCTGGTGGATGACCGCAGGCGCCGCCGTTATTTGGATCGCGGTCATTATTCTTGCTATCTGGGCTGCCCTTGCTCCTCCCGAATCTCATAATCACCGGCGCTCGAGTTTCTTGATCATCGGCGGCGGCGCGGTTTTTCCAACGATCATTTTAGCGGCGCTGCTGATCTATGGCTTGGCGCCCCTACCCGCCCTACTTGCGCCAGCCCCGGAAGGAAGTCTCAAGATTACCGTCATCGGTGAACAGTGGTGGTGGCGTGTGAACTACCAGCCCCCTGGCGGCAATGTCGTGGTACTTGCGAATGAAATCCGTCTGCCGGTCGGCGAAACGGTGGAGTTTAGGTTGGAAAGCCCTGATGTTATCCATTCGTTTTGGATTCCTTCTCTCGCGGGTAAAAT
>DATACQ010000570.1:0-4226 GCA_036258955.1 Binatia bacterium | reverse complement strand
AAGCTTCACACCAATTGGTCTATGTCAGCGCGGCGCAATTTGTACTTTACCAAGACGCCAGCGAACGTGGCTTATCTACTTTGGTGACAGTGTAGTAAACCAATGGATACAGTCTCTGACAGAAAAGATACAATCACTCCTCACCCCGACCAACCGTTCATCTCGTCGTGAAAATTTTCTTTATTTCAACAGACTTGAACAAGCAGCGCCCTATCAAGGTAACGGCATAGGGTTTGCTATTGGTTTTGTTAGTAGAAATCCCAATTCGGGTACCCTACCGTCAACATAGGTCGCAAAGCGCGCGACTAAAAGCACGAGAGAACGTAATGCCGATTATCACGATCTATCAAGGCGCTTCCGGCGAAGGCCAGGGATTGGCCGAAGCTGTGGCTCAGGCGCTTGGCTACCGCTGTATGGGCCGCGAAGTGCTCGTTGCCACAAGCCGGCGCTATGGCATTCGTGAAGCAAAGCTCAATGAGATTCTTAATAAAGCTCCGCACTGGTGGGAGCGCCTCTTGAGAGATCTGCGGCCCTATAAGACTGCTCTTCAAGCTACGCTCTGCGAGCTGGCTCAGGACGGAAAGCTGGTTTATCACGGCCACTTGGGACATGAGCTTTTGCCCGATATCCGGCACGTTCTTAAAGTATTGTTGACCGCCCCAATCGAATATCGCATCGACCAAATTCGGGCTCGGCAAAATAGCTCTGAAAGAGAGGCGCGCCGTTATATCGAAGCGGTCGATAAGGCCCGCAGCCGGCGGCTGATGGCGATGTTCGGCGCCGATTGGCGCGATGCGACTCGCTATGACCTGGCTCTCAACATGAGTAGGATGAGCCTAGACGGTGCGCGGCGTATGATTATGCACGCGGCCCAACTCGAAGAGTACCAGCCCACGCCCGAATCCCAGCAGACCTTTTACGATTTCACTCTGGCGTCCCGGGTGCACGCGACGTTGTTTGCATCGCTCGATATTCAAGGTTTGGCCGTCGACATTCGCGCCAGCCGCGGCCACGTTCATCTGAGAGGGCGAGTGGAGGAGGGAATGGAGGAGGAAGTCACCCGGATTACGGAGACTGTGTCAGGCGTGATCCATGTGACGGCTGACCTTTATTCTGCCCCGCCCGAGGGTGTGATCAGGATGTGAGCCAGACCTTGCCGGGCAAAACTTTACGTCTCGCGCGGATGGGCCCGGCTCGCAAGGCCGATTAGATTCAACCCCCGGTAAAACACGCTTGACACGTATTCGGTCTATGCTAATGCTACCGGCGTAAAAGCCTTCCGCAAAATTGACCAGGGCCTCCGGTGTGATCTGAGGGACGACTGAGGAAGAAAACGATTCCTCGAAGGGGGTTATTGGCATAAGAGTCTGAGGCCAGCTTCTCGGGCGATTTTCGCGCGGGTGTGCTGGCTCTTTTATTTTGTGATCCTGGTGCAACCGCGGCGTTACTATCGAGGGCCGCCGCAGGCGTATGAGGAGGCTCCATGTTCGATACTCGACGTTTCATAGAAGAGTGTTCAGCTGTGTTGAACGAAAACAACGTCCACGCCGCAGTAAAGGAGATCGTCGAGCGAGCGGTGGCGCAACCTTCCGAGGTGTTAAGAGCTCTCGGCGAGCCGAAGTTAGCCGGCATTCAACCGCTTTACCGTTCTGAGAGCCTGACCATCCTCAACGTTTTGTGGGGGCCAGGCATGCGTTTGTATCCGCACAACCATTTGATGTGGGCGGTTATCGGCGTCTATGGCGGCCGGGAAGATAACACGTTCTACCGCAGGGGTGAGAGCGGGCTCCTCAAGCTCGGCGGGAAGACGCTTGATAGCCGAGACGTCATACCACTTGGCGATGCTGTGATCCACTCCGTTACCAACCCGATTGAACAGATCACGGCCGCCATCCACGTGTACGGCGGTGATTTCTTCGCTGTGCCGCGGAGCGAATGGGATCCAACAACCCTTGAAGAACGTCCCTATGATATGGCGCATGCGTTGCGGGTCTTCGAAGAATCTAACGAGCGCCTTCGCGAGAAAGCAGCCGACTAAGGGCAAAGGAAGACGCGCCCGCACTGCATGCGCAGCGCGGGCTCGCAGCCGAGCTTTAGTGGGTCCTGTTTGAATAAACCCCGGTCACCTGGTTCGTTGGGGTGTGGGTCTGCAACCGAGATTTCGCGCAGTTGATTTTTGACCACGTTCTGTAGCTGTGAGAGGCCGTATCAGCGTACGAGTTCTCTCGTCATTGCTACTTTTCTTTGGCTTACAGTACCGCAAGTATAGCAGTGAACTTTCCTGAACGAGGCGAGCGGATGACAACAGAACCAGATGTTTCCGTAGCTGACCGTCTTGTGCAGGTGCTCGATCATCTGCGGATCGAACGGGCTCACTTTGCGGGGTCGATGCTCGCAGATATTGCGGGGTTCGCGCAGACGTATCCGGAACGGATGGGGTGGCTGGCGCTCGTCTGCCCACCGCGGGTTGAACCGAGAGCTCTTCGCGTCTTGGGCCGTCGGCTTGTGATTGTTGCAGGGGACCAGGGTCCACCGGCTGCCATGGCGCGCCGAGTAATGCCGAACCTGCCAGACGCGACGGTCGTGTGGCTTCCTGGCTATTTTAGCCCACCCTGGGCGGACGTGATTGCAGATCGCACCGCGGAAATTGAAACCGCTCTGCTCAGTCTCACCTCCGGAGATGAACCACAGGACTCCAAAGCGATGCCCGCCGGCGGCCGAGGCGCGGTTGCGGGTATCACCTACGAGATCGGAGGCCAAGGACCACCTCTACTTCTGCTGCCCCTGGGCTTAGCGTCCTCCCAATGGGACCCGCTGCTGTTTCAGCTAAAGAAGCGATTTCGGACCGTGACGTTGGGCGGTCCTGCTCTCGGTTTTTTGGCGATGCTGGAGTCGCGTGGCCAGGCGGCGAGTTTTCGGGCCATGATTCAGCGAATGATTCAAGCCGTGGATCTTCGGCCTGGCGAGTTAGTGCTCGAAGTGGGTTGCGGGTCTGGAGTGCTGGATCGTTGGCTCGCTGGCTATACTCGGCACGCCAACCCGATCATCGGCTGCGACATTAATCGATATCTTCTCCGCGAGGCGACGGGGCTCGCCATGCAGGAGGGGCTCGCGGACGTCATCACGTTTCAGGAAGGAGACGCGGAAGCCCTTCCTTTTTCTGACAGCCACGTGGACGTGGCGCTATCGTTAACGGTGCTTGAAGAAGGCAATGCGGACCGGATGCTCGCCGAGTTGGTGCGCGTAACGAAACCCGGCGGACGGGTCGCCGTGATGACGAGGGCGTTAGATATCCCGTGGGTGGTGAATGTTCCGGTGGGTCCTGAAACAAAGACCAAAGTGCAGATGCCGCGCGGTTTCGTCGGCCCGCAAGGGTGTGCCGATGCGAGTCTGTACCGGCGACTTCACCAGGCAGGAGTGACAGATGTGCAGATGTTCCCGCAGCTTGCTGCTTTTGACGATCTTCAGAACGCGCAGGCGCAGTTTGCGCTCGGCGCTATTCTTTCCGCGCTCACGCCGGAGGAAACCGAGGAGTGGCATGCGGCGGTGGCACAAGCGCTGGCGGAGGGAACCTACTTCATCGCGCAGCCGTTTCACTGCGCCGTCGGAACAAAGCCGGAGATGTGAGTCGTCCCCGATGGCGATACTATGAAATCCCGACAACCTTCTCATCCGAGATTGGCAGGAGTAATGAACCTGCAGTGTGTTCGACGCCCGAGACAGTCTACCGAGGAGAATCGCGCAATGGAAAATCCACCCGATCGGCCCCAAACGATTGATAAACTGCGATTTGCGGCTGATTCGGCGTTCGCCATGCTGGCGGGAATGCAGCTTGACGTCTTCAGTCCTATGAAAGACGGACCAGCGAGCGCGGAGCAGATCGCCACGGCTATCGGCACCAAAACGGACCGACTGCGTTTGCTCCTGTGGGCGTTGGTTGCCGCCGGGCTGTTGATCGAAAAAGACGGTCGCTTCGCCAATACCGCCGAAGCGAATCAGTTCCTGGTAAAGGGCAGCCCTTCATACATCGGCAACATACATGCGCTGCTGTCGCATCGATGGGTGGCCAACCTGCCCAAAATCGCGGAATCCATCCGTACTGGAGTCCCGCAGGCTAAAGTCGATTTTGCGAAATCTTCAAGCCAGGAGTTAGAGACATTCTTGCGAAGAATAAACTTGCTTACCCTCACAGCCGCGCATGCGCTGCTACAACGGTATGATTTTTC
>DATACQ010000569.1:0-4634 GCA_036258955.1 Binatia bacterium | reverse complement strand
ATGCAGTTTTGCCGACTGTTTACGGGCAGCGACGGACAATCGGCAAAACTGCATTGATCCTCCCAAGTTGAGTTACTAAAGATTACGTCGACAGACACTTAAACCTAAACGTCAGGTAAATTAAACCTTAACTTAAAGGCGTATCAACTTTGATTGCCTTAAATCTTAGGCGCACATAATCCGCGCACCAGGTACCGTCCGGATTCTGCAAGCGGGGTTCCAACACATCACATACCTCACGAATAAGCGTGCCGCGCTCTGTGTCCGTAACGGCTTTCGTGAACGGCTGGGCGAAGATGTCCAGCCACGCAACAATGTCACCCGGTAGTCGAGTCGGACGCGGCAGCAATTCAATATAGCTCACCACAAAACCGCGCCTCGCCAGCAGTGCTGCGTATTCGTCAGGCGCCGGATAATACCAAGGATCTACTTTCCAAGGATCGATGCCGCGGCGACGGAGAGCCTCATGCAAAGCTGCGCGAATGATCGCCACATTTCCTTCGCCGCCGAATTCACCCACGAAGCGCCCCGCAGGTTTAAGACACTGCGCAACACTCACCAGAACGTTTTCCGCTTCCTTCATCCAGTGCAGTGCGGCATTGCTGAACACGGCGTCAAAAGTCCGCTTGAAAAAGAAGCATTGGCCGTCTGCGACGACCGCGTTGAGTCCGCGCTTTTGCGTCGCCCGTGCTTGAGACAAGCTGGAGTCCATTCCGATGACAAAGCAGCCAACGGCTGCGATTTTCTCCGTCAGCGCGCCATCGCCGCAGCCCAGGTCCAGCACACTGTCGCCCGGTTTGGCATCGAGCATTTCGAGCAGCGGCGCGCCGAGATCCGATACAAAGCGCGCGCTCTCGGCGTAGCTTTGTGGATTCCAGTTAGTCGATGATCTCACCCGCACAACCTAGCATTTCATTGTTGCCTTGAAAAACCGCTGATTACCCGGCTTACTGATTTATTAATCATGGATAGCCGCGATGACGACCTCGCCTCGTTGCGCATCGACCGCTCCTCTTTCGGTGCGCGCGCAAGCAAAGCGCGCCGCCGCATTAAGAAGACGGCTCTCTGGCTGGTTGCTCTCGCGCTTCTCGCCGGGGCGGTGTTAGTTGCCAAGAACGTTCTGAGTCCCGGCATCGAAGTGCGTGTTGCATCGGCAGTGTTTACGTCCCCAGCGCAGGCGCAATCGGTTCTAACCGCAAGCGGCTACGTGGTGGCGCGCCGCCAGGCAGCTGTGGCCTCCAAAGGGACAGGGCGCTTGGTTTATCTTGGCGTCGACGAGGGCGACCAGGTCAAGAAAGGGGAGGTGATCGCGCGACTCGAGAACGCGGACGTCTTGGCCTCGTTGCGGCGAGCCCGCGCCGATCTTGCCGTGGCCGAAGCGGAGCTCAAGGATGCGAGAGAGTCCCTGAAACGGCAAAAGCTCCTGCTCGAGCGAGCGTTAGTGGCGCAGGCGGAGTACGATGCTGCTGAAGCTCGCTACAAAAAGGTGATGGCGACTATCGATGCCGCGCGGTTCGCGGTGCGCGAAGCCGAAGTCGCGGTCGAAAACACCAACATTGTGGCGCCGTTTGACGGCACCGTGCTGCGCAAGAATGCTGATATCGGTGAGATCGTCGCGCCTCTCGCGGGCGCCGAGAGCTCCCGCGCCGCTGTGGTAACCATCGCCGACATGTCGTCGTTGGAAGTAGATGCCGATGTTGCGGAGGCGAACATCACGCGCGTGAACATCGGCCAACCCTGCGAGATTCGTCTGGATGCCTATCCTGACCAGGCTTATCAGGGGAAAGTCAGTACAATCGTTCCCACCGCGGATCGCGCCAAAGCAACGGTGCTGGTGAAGATACGCTTCGAATCCTACGACCGACGGGTATTGCCGGAGATGAGCGCCAAGGTGAGTTTTCTTCCCCGTGAGCTGGCGGATCAGCCGGGCGCCAGCGATCCGGTGCTCAGTGTGCCCAGTCAGGCCGTGGCGATGCGCAACGGGCGGCGTGTTGTTTACCAGATCAAGGACGATCGCGCCGTTGAAGTTCCGGTGACGACTGGGCGCACGATGGGCGAGCTGATCGAGATCAAAGACGGGATCAAGGAAGGCGACCGGGTCATCAGTAAAGTGGACGATCAGATTCAGGACGGGGTAAAAATCGTCGTCACAAGCTCCTGATCGCTGAGACTTATAGCCGGTTGAATCATCCAGCGAATTTGGCAGCCGCTAATCCGCAGGCGCCGGAGTGCTGATGCCCGTGCCGCTTATCGAAATTCACAAACTCTTCAAATCCTACCGGAGAGATACTCTCGAAATTCCGGTGTTGAAAAATATTTCCCTCAGCATCGATGAAGGCGAATTCATCGCCTTCATGGGTCCTTCGGGTTCCGGAAAGACGACCTTGTTGAATCTTATCGCCGGCATCGACAAACCCAACTCGGGGAGCATCGTGATCTCTGGCGCCGACATCGCGCAGCTCGATGAAACCGACCTCGCGCTGTGGCGATCGCGCAACGTGGGCTTTATTTTTCAATTCTACAACCTCATTCCAGTGCTCACAGCATTGGAAAACGTCGAGCTGCCGCTAATTTTAACGCCGCTGACGAAGAGACAACGGCGGGCTCACGCTGAAACGGCGCTCAAAGTGGTGGGGCTGGAGACTCGCTTGCACCACTATCCGCGCCAACTCTCCGGCGGCCAGGAGCAACGGGTCGCGATCGCGCGGGCGATCGTCACCGATCCCGCGATCCTGGTCGCGGACGAGCCCACCGGCGACCTGGATAAAGCTTCGGCGGAGGAGGTGCTAGACTTGATGGAGCGGTTGAACCGCGAGCTTAAGAAGACGATCCTGATGGTCACCCACGATCCCCGGGCCGCGGAACGCGCCCGCTGCGTGCGCCATCTCGATAAGGGCGAACTAGCGTGAGACTTTAAACTTGGTGTTCGGTTTTTTAGTTCGCCGTCGACTTCCGAGAAGACCGAACAACAAAAACTTGCAATTGTAATCATTCAGGGCTCATGGAGCTTATCAGGTTCATCTGGCGCAATACCCTGCGCCATAAGCTGCGCAGCATCCTTACGATTCTCGGGATCGCCGTCGCGGTGATGGCGTTCGCGCTCCTGCGCACGGTTGTCACTGCGTGGTACGCGGGCGTTGACGCTTCGGCGGCCAACCGGCTGATCTCACGGCACGCGGTTTCGTTTGTATTTCCGCTGCCACTGGCGTATCGCGATCGCATCGCCAAGGTACCCGGGGTCGAAAAAGTGACTTACGCCGTGTGGTTCTCCGGCGTCTACATTGACAAGAACCAGTTTTTTGCGCGATTGGGGGTGGACTCGCAAACGTTCTTCGACGTGTATCCCGAATTCGTGATCGAGAAGCAGCAGTTTGACGCCTTCAGGCGCGAACGCAACGCCGCCATCATAGGAATCGATATTGCCCAACGCTATAACTTGAAGATCGGCGACATCATGCCCATGGAAGGGGATGTTTACCCTGGTCGCTGGGAATTTGTCGTACGTGGTATTTATACTCCCAGGGACAAGACCACCGACCCGGCGACGATGATGTTTCATTACGCCTATCTCGAAGAGCGCGTGCGCAAGGAGATGCCGAGCCGCTCCGGCGAGGTCGGCTGGTATATCTCGCGCATCAACAACGCGGCGAATGCGGCGGCGGTGTCGGAAGAGATCGATCAGTTGTTTGCGAACTCGCGCGCCGAGACAAAAACCGAAACCGAGCGCGCATTTCAACAGAGTTTTCTCTCCGCCGTCAGCGCGGTGATCACTGCCATGAACATCATGTCGTTCGTGATCATCGGGATCATTCTGCTGGTGCTCGGCAACACAATGGTGATGGCGGCGCGCGAACGCACCCACGAATACGCGGTGTTGAAGGCACTAGGCTTTTCCGCCGGTCGTATCTTTTTTCTCATCGCCGGCGAATCGTTGTTGTTGTCCTTGCTCGGTAGTGCAGTCGGTTTATTTTTAACCTTCCCCGCGGTGACGGGCTTCGAATCGGCACTGCCGAAGGGCTGGTTTCCCGTGTTTTACATCAAGCCGGAAACGGTTTACATGGCAGGCGCCGCCGGGCTGCTGGTCGGCGTTCTCGCCTCGTCCAATCCGATGCACCGGGTCGTGACAACCCGCATCGTCCAAGGATTGCCGCACGTGGGATAACTGGGAAAACTCGTTCAAATCGCTAAGACGTTCTAAATGCGCAAAGCATTCAAGCAGAGCAGAAGTGGCGCGGATACCATTTAAATATATCTTACGCAGCTCCTCCTCCCGGCGCCTCACCGCATTCATGACTTTGGCGGGTATTGCGCTGGTGGTCTTCGTTTTCAGCGCTGTGTTGATGATGGCCAACGGCGTCCAGCGCACGCTACGATCCACCGGTTCTGACGATAACGTGATCGTCGCGCGCAAAGCGGCAATGAGCGAGATCATGAGCATCATCGATCGTCAGGCGGCAGGCATCATGACTAACCTGCCGCAGGTCGCGAGAGATGCAAACGGGCGGCCGATGAGCTCCAAAGAAGTCGTCGTCATCATCAACCTGGACAAACTAAACGGCGACGGAATGAGCAACGTCATCGTGCGCGGCGTTGAAGAGCCCGGTTTCGTACTGCGGCCGCAGGTTCGCATCGTC
>DATACQ010000568.1:0-1955 GCA_036258955.1 Binatia bacterium | reverse complement strand
CAAGCTGCTCGGGTATTGCCACCGGCAAGGTCTAACAACCCGCAAGTTCGCGCCGGAGGAGATGTTCCATCCGAGCACGCTGGAAACGTAAGCGTGCAGCCTATTGCTAACAGACACTGTGTGTCACGAAAGAGATCTGCTCAATGAGGACCGCGACGGTATAACCCATCCGAGTTCGATCAGTGGTTGGGAGCTGGCCGCAGGTGAATTTCCTTTGGGAATTGTCTACGGGCATCGAAACGCAGAAGGAAAGCATGGATCTCTAACCGTTCTTTTTACGTTGGACTTCGTGGAACTCGACCAAACGCCTTCATCGTAGTCTCTACAAGCGGTTGGGAACCACCACGATCTCTAACCCAAGCAGAATATCGAGCACGCGGATTTGTTCGTTATTTTTGCCGACGTTTGGGAAACATTCGCAGAGAACCCAAAAGTCATGAGGTGCTTATGAGAGCGATTGTGCGATCCAGTAGAGTGTTATTTCTATTCACGCTGTTGTTTGGAGCTATGACGGTTCAGTGCTGGGCGGCGGCTGCCAAATCCGGCTTCGACGAGAAGGCGGTTGCGGACTTTTACAAGGGCAAGACCGTGCGCATCATTGTCGGCTTTTCCGCAGGCGGCGGTTACGATGCTTATTCGCGGGTCATCGGCCGCCATCTTCACAAACATATTCCCGGAAATCCGACTGTGCTCGTCGACAATATGGCCGGCGCCGGCAGCATCCTCGCGGCGAACCATATCAACAACGTGGCGGCCAAAGACGGCACCATCATCGGCAATATCAGCGGTCAGATCATCCTGGAGCAACTTTTTGCCAATCCGGCCGTGCAGTACGATTTGACGAAGTTTCGAATCCTTGGCGTGCCCATCGGCGAAATTTACTTACTGGTGGTGACGCGCAAACCGGGAGTGACAAAGTACGAAGAAGTCCTCGGTCCCAAGGGCAAACAGATCGTCATGGGAGGAATCCCCGGCTCTACGGTGGAGCAAGCGCCGATTATCCTGCGCGACGGCTTTGGTGCGAACATCAGAGTGGTGAGCGGCTACAAGGGCACTTCCGATATCCGGCTCGCCATCGACAGCGGAGAAGTGGACGGTTTTTTCAATAGCTGGACGTCGCTCAAGATCACCTCTTTCGACAAGATTAAAAACGGCGAATGGATCGTTTTAGCACAGATGGGTGAAGAGCCCATTCGCGATCTACCCAATAGCAAAAACATTCCGACAATCCCGCTGGTCGCCAAGACTCAAGAACAACGGCAATTGCTGCGCTTCGGCATCGCCGCGCCCAATCAGTTCGGCAAGATCTACGTACTGCCGCCGGGCGCCCCGCAGGATCGTGTTTCGGCATTAGAGGCCGCATTCACGAAGACCTTCGCCGACAAAGAATTTCTCGCCGAAGCCGACAAGGGCCGGCTTGAGATCGACCCCGTCACTGCGCAGCAGGCGCATGAACTCATCCTCGAATTCATGGGTATGTCGCCGGCGCTGAAATCGCAGCTCCAGAAGATGCTCCGAGCGCCAAAATGAGGCGAAAAAGTCCGAGCAAAATCGAAGCGCGCAAAACGTGAACTCATTCATCAGGCGACGATTAGTGGCGTTGGCTATCGCCCTTTTGTGGCGAGTTTGCGGAGATCAGTCAGATGCTTGCGGAACGACATCCCAAACTACAGAGCCTTCTGTCTTGCCCGATGTGATTGAAGCGGAGAGCTCATCGTGGAGGAATGACAATGCAAATGCACCAGGAAAAAATAATCCGAACTTTGAAGTAGGAGTCACACGACAATGCCGTATGCACAAGCGGGAGACGTAAAGTTGTATTACGAATCCTTCGGTGCTGGCGTGCCGTTTATTTTTGTTTCCGGCACCGGCTGGCCCGGGGAGCCATGGAAGTTGAAGCAAGTCGCGGCGTTTGCCGAACGCTATCGGGTGATTGTTTACGATCACCGCGGTGT
>DATACQ010000567.1:0-6590 GCA_036258955.1 Binatia bacterium | reverse complement strand
ACCAGGTCATCCTCGACCCGTACTTTGCGCAGGCGAATAAGCTCATGCTGGCGCGCCACGCGCCGCGGCATGGGGGTGCGGCGCTTTTCATCGACTGGGCACTCTCTGAGGAAGGTCAAAACATGATCACGACGTTCGGACGCGTGGTGGCGCGAAAAGGCGTGAAGCAGAGATTTCCTGAGCTAGTCGAAAAAGAAAGCTTTCTGGTGGACGTCGATTTCATCGGTCCCATTATGGATCAAAGCGGTAAAGAGTTCAGCCAGATCTTCCTGGGCCGCTAGTTTAGTTAGGCGGCTGAAAAGAGGCGTGAGGCGGGAGGCGAGGCGCGAGAAAGAGAAATCATCCTGTTGCCTCTTGCCTCGCCCGTATCAGCGTCTCGGGTCTCGGGTTGCTCAACCCTAAACTTTAGACCCTGGACACTAGACTCTATATCCCGGTCCATACACCACTTTTCCCGGTCGCGCTCCGGTGTGCTGTCCATCTTCGATCACAACGGTTCCATTGACGAGCACGTAGGGAATTCCTTTGGGGTATTGCTTGGGAGTCTCATATGTCGCCGTGTCGGCGATAGTATCCGGATCGAAGATCACCACGTCCGCCCAATAACCTTCACGCAGCAACCCACGATCTTTTAAACCAAGCACTTGTGCAGGCAGGGACGTCATCTTGCGTACCGCGTCTTCCAGTTCCAGCACGTGCTCTTCGCGCGTGTACTTGCCGAGCACCCGCGGATTGGTACCAAAACTGCGGGGATGAGGCTTGCCTGGATACTTCTCGTTCAAGGCGCTACCGTCTGACCCTATCGACACCCAGGGCACGCGCATGACAGATTTCACATCGTCCTCGTTCATCGTGTGGTGCACGCCGTGGATGAAGCCGCCTTCCTCGTAAATCAGATCGAAGCAAGTGCTCACTGGATCCTGCTCGCGCAGCTTGGCGATGTCGGCGATCGGCATACCTTCGAATTTTTTCAGAGCCGGCGTGTCCAGCCGGGCGGCCACAACGCCCTCCCAGCCGCCGTGCTCATCGACGTACTGGTTGAATTCGGGATCACTGATTACCCGCGCGCGGAACGAAGGGTCGCGAAATTGCGCGATCGTCTCTTTGAGGGGCGCATCCTGCACCCAGCGCGGAAACAAACGCCGCCAGGGATGTTGCATTGCAGTATAAGGATACTGGTTGGCCGTAATCTCGAGTCCTTCGCGGCGCGCTTCTTCCAGTTGCGCGATCACTTGGCGGATGCGCCCCCAATTGGCCTTGGCGCGCATCTTCAAATGGTAGACGTGCACCGGAATGCGAGACTCGCGCGCAACCCGCAGCATCTTGGCGAGCTCCTCCATCATGTCAAAGCCTTCACTGCCGACGTGCACGCCATAGTAGCCGCCGTAACGTTTGACGACTTTGGCCATTTCAACGACTTCCTCCGGATGCTCCGGACCCTTCGCGTGCCATGCCGCAGTAAGTCCGAGAGCTCCCTCTTCCATAGCTTGCGCAACGAGCCGATTCATCTTGTCCTGTTCCGCCGCGCTGGCGGGCCGCTCCTCAAAGCCGCACACCACCCGTTTCACCTGTTGCGGTGAAACACCAGAAGCGATGTTAATCGACGTCCCGCCTTTCTGCACCCGGTTAAAATACTCCGTGAACGTCTTCCAATCGGTTTCGATGGCGTTACGCTTTCGGTGCTCGAGCCGGTATTCCTCCAGTATCGCCCCCTCGAGCGGCGCCACGGTCTGGCTTTCGCCAATGATGTCTAGGGTTACGCCCTGGCGCACTTTACTTTCTGCGTTGCCGTCATTGATGATCGGCTGGTCGCTATGCGTATGCATATCAATATAGCCGGGAGTGACAACCATATTTTTCGCAGAAATTGCGCGTTCGCCAGATTCAGGATTGATTCTGCCGATGCTTGCGATCTTGCCGTTCTTGATGCCGAGGTCAGCGTAGAACCAAGGATTACCGGCGCCATCTTTCACTCTGCCGCCGTGAATAACGATATCGAAATCGGCCATGATTACCTCCAATTGCTTGCTTCCGTTGCTATATCACCCAGGGTATCAGCCGACAAGTTTCGGATTTCGAGTTTCGGGTTTCGCGTTTCGAGCTTCGCGTTCGAGTTTCAGGTTCCGCTTTTCCGTTTTCATCTTTCCGCTTTCTTTGCAGCAGCGCGCAACTAAATATGATATTAAGCGGTTATGATCCGCCCTGAGTTCCGTCAAACTTTACTCGATCAGCGTGGGGCAGCCGTGATCCTTTGGAGCGCGTTCACGATCTTCATCGTCGTGTACATTGTGATAGCGGAAAACGTGTTGGCGAACCCCAAATATGCGCGCGGTCTTTGGTTCGCCGAAACGGCAAGGATGATTTTCTGGGCACTGGCAGTTGTTGATCTCGGCTACTACGTTTATTGGAAAAAGCGTTACTTAGCGCCCGACAGCATTGCCGCGGGCGCGTCCAAGACTAAGCTTTTGCGCGCCCTCGATACTTACAACGGTCTGCACGAAAAGCAGGCCGCATTGGTGGTTTCTACTTATATCACTCGAAAGGTAGTGATTTACGCCATTCTCGAAGCGCTTGCCGTCTACGGCTTGGTGCTCGCAATTGTGGGGCGTTATTTTATGGACCAATACATTCTCTCGGCGCTGAGCTTGATATTGCTCGCGCTGGAATTCCCCACCGAGCGCGGTCTGCAAGCGGTGCTGCGGACAGTCGAATAGGCGTTACGCCTTCCACTTGCCCTTTTTGGTTGGCTTCTTGAGCGCCTCGCCGAGACGCTCAAGAAAAATTCGCCTGGGCAATTCCTTGCCCCCCAATCGCAACAAGTGTTCAGTGGTCATCTGCGCGTCTATGAAATCGAAATCCCAGGCCTTGAGACGCTCCACCAAAGCAGCGAGAGCGACCTTTGACGCATCGGTCCGCTGGTGGAACATTGATTCGCCGAAAAATGCCTTGCCTAGCGAAACTCCGTAAAGGCCGCCCACCAACTCGCCGTCCAACCATGTTTCCACCGAATGGGCATAGCCCAGCCTGTGCAGCCGCTCGTACGCTTGTCTCATTTCATCAGTGATCCAGGTCCCGGGCTGTCCGTCACGCGGCACGGTGGCGCAAGCTTGAATTACCCGGCTAAACGCCTGGTCAAAGGTCACCCGGAAAATTTCTTTCTTAAGAGTCTTGCGCAGGCTGCGAGAAATTTTGAAATCCGCGAAATCAAAAATAAGACGCGGGTCTGGAGACCACCAAAGAATCGGCTCATTTTGGGAGTACCAGGGGAAAATTCCGCGCCGGTAAGCCTCCAGCAACCGCGCGGGTGAAAGATCTCCTCCGATCGCTAGAAGACCGCTCGAATGGGCGTGTTCGGCAGGTGGGAAGACCACCTCTTTAATCAAACGATAGACCGGCATAACCGCAGTAAAGATATTTTTACCGGTATTTGCACTGGCCGCGCCGTACAGTCCGTCAACCAGCGACCGGGAACGGAGTCCTTTTCTTCTTTTTCTATCTCACATTTCCGTGAGCTACTTGCAAAACCCTCAACTCACAGATTATCTTCTAAACAGACTCTGGAAAGCCGTGTTTGTAGCCTGCTCAAAAAGATCCAGAGGCGAGGCGCGCGAAGGTCGATGAGCGGAGGCGTACTGTTGTACGTTGACGCGAAATCGGTCGAGCGCAACGAAGCATATGGGTCTTTGTCAGCAGCCTGCTAACTCAATCAACGAGGTAGCTAGCATGTTTAAACGCATCGACCACGTGGCCCTTCATGTAAGCGATCTCGAACGTTCCGTGGCGTTTTATGAAAAACACTTTGGTTTTCAGGATTATTTTCGTCAAACTGCTAGCGGCGGGTTACAGATAGCCTATCTCAAGCTTGGCGATACTGTTCTGGAGCTCACGCATCATTTTGATGGCGAGATGAAGGGATTTCACTTTTGTCTCGAGACCGACAGCTTCGATGCCACTGTAGACCAGCTTCAGAAGGGCGGTGTAAAATTGATTCGTGCGCCCCACCAGACCGCGGCCCGTGAGCCGAGAGAAGAAGGCTGGCGGCGCGTGGTTTTCGCCGGTCCGGATGGCGAGCAGATTGAGTTAAGGGGATAAAAAGGGCACGAGGCATGAGGCAACAGTTCCTCACTACTGCCTGTTGCCTAGCGCCTATTTGCCTGGAGGTGTCAAATGTCTGAGAACACGACTACGATCCAAGTTATTTGTCCGTGCTGCGACGCCACTTTGACCATCGACCCCAATCTAGCGGCGGTTCTCGACCACAAAGCACCCGTCAGGCCGCAAATGGCGGTGGACCTGAAGGACGCGGCGCAGATGATGAAGGACGAAGCCACGCGCCGTGACGAAAAGTACAAACAGATAGCCGAAGCGGAGAAGAACAGGTCCAAGGTCCTGGAGGCCAAATTCCAGGAGCTTTTTAAAAAGGCCAAAGATGAGCCCATTACCAAACCGCTCAAAGATATCGATCTGGATTAGCGGCAAAGGCTCGTAAGTTCCTTCTGGCTCCCTCTTTCATTCCTCTCTTCCGGAACGAATCACGTCATTTTGATTTTTGGTTTCAAAGCAGTCGTGCAAAGGCGCTCGTCGTTGCCACGGAGTGCGAAACGGCCGGCGGATAGGTAGATGGCTCCCATGCGCGCAATGTTATTCGACAGACCCGGACAGCCGCTGCACCTTGCGGATCTGCCACTTCCAAAGGCCGAAGCTGGACAGGTTTTGATTCGGGTGCGCGCCTGCGCGGTGTGCCGGACGGATTTACACGTAGTTGATGGCGAGCTGAGATCGCCCAAGCTCCCGCTCGTACCGGGACACGAAATTGTCGGAGCCATCGAAGAACGGGGCGAGAACGTTACTCGATTTACAATCGGGGAGCGGGTCGGCGTGCCCTGGCTCGGCTGGACGTGCGGGGAATGTTCGTACTGCCGATCGGGGCAGGAAAACTTGTGCAATCTCGCAAAGTTTACCGGCTACACGCTTGATGGCGGCTATGCTGATTACACGGTTGCCGATCAGCGCTTCTGTTTCCCGATTCCGGAATCCTACAGCGATGCCGGCGCGGCGCCTCTATTATGCGCCGGCCTGATCGGCTATCGAAGCCTGGTAAAAGCGGGGGCAGGAAAGCGACTGGGAATCTACGGGTTCGGCGCCGCCGCGCATATTGTCGCGCAGGTGGCCAGGCTTCAAAAACGGGAGATCTATGCGTTCACCCGGGCCGGCGATGAGCAAGCGCAACGCTTCGCATTAGATCTGGGCGCGGTTTGGGCGGGGGCGTCCACCGAACATCCGCCGGAACAACTTGATGCAGCGATCATCTTTGCGCCGGCGGGCGAAATTGTTCCCCACGCTCTGCGCGCACTGAATAAAGGCGGAACGGTCGTCTGCGCCGGCATCCATATGAGCGACATCCCGTCCTTTCCGTATTCCATTCTCTGGGAAGAGCGGTCGCTTTGCTCGGTAGCCAATTTAACGCGCAGTGACGGTGAAGAGTTCATGGCGCTTGCGCCGCGGGTGCCGGTCCGCACGCAAATCGAGACCTTTCGGCTTGAACAAGCGAATGAGGCCTTGGCCGCATTACGCTCGGGACGTATTCACGGCGCTGCGGTGCTGGTCCCGTAGAGTTCACATTCATGTCTTTGACCAACTTGCCGCAGTGTGAATTCCGAGTTGCATTCGCGGACACTTGTTTAGTGAACAGCCAAGCGCATAGCGCAAAGGGCAAAGCGTGGGGAGGAGAATCCAGAACGCTTGAGCTCTGCGCTTACCGCTTTGCGCTTAGCTCTATTTCTCATAGAGCTTCTTGATATACCCGCTCTTGTCCAGCTCTTCGACAAAGCTTGCATCGATAAACTCTTCCGGCTTGTGCTTCCATACCTCGGGTCGGGTTTGCGCGACGTATTCATAACTCGTCTTCATGCCTTTGATGTTCGGGTACGGCGCGGCCAAGCGGTGCTTGGCGAATAATTCCCACGATTCCTGCGCCAGCGATTCGTCATCCAAGCGCAGCATTTTCTTGATGACCTTTTTCGCCAACTCCGGCTCCTGCTTGAACCGAGCGATGCCTTCCAGATGCGCCCGCATGTAACGCATGACGAGATCCCGATCCTGCTTGATCAGGGTCCGAGTAGTTGCGATTTCGCTCCACGGGTATTCGACTTCCTTAAAAAAATCCCACAGGACATGGAACCCGGCACGTTGAGCAAGGATAAACGTTGGATGCGACAAGGTAGCTGCCTGGATACTCCCTTGTTTAAGAGAAATGAACCGTTCCGGATCAGCGCCGATCTGCCGCAGCGCGAAGTCCTTATCGGGATTGAGTCCCTTTTCTCTCGCCAGGTACCGCACCAAAAAGTCTCCCAGTGAACCAAAGGTTGTGACACCGATGGTCTTTCCCTTGAGGTCCTCGGCACGCTTTATCTCCGGGCGCACCATCAGCGTCTGAATGACCCCCGGCATTGTATGACCGAGAATCACCATGTCCGAGCCGGCCAGCACGGCGTTCATAACCGCCGGAGTCGCAATCGGCGATATGAGCACGCTGCCGGCGATGAGCGCTCTGGAAGCGATACCGGACCCGGACATCACTACGGCTTCAG
>DATACQ010000566.1:0-20127 GCA_036258955.1 Binatia bacterium | reverse complement strand
GTGAGCGCGTTAAGGTAGAGCGGCAGGGTCGCAACCAGGGTCTTACCCTCGCCGGTGCGCATTTCGGCGATCGTGCCGCCGTGGAGCACCGCTCCGCCGATCAGTTGCACGTCGAAATGCCGCAGGCCGATGGTGCGGCGGGATGCTTCGCGCACGGCGGCGAAAGCCTCCGGCAAAAGCTCGTTCAGGATGTCGGTTTCGGACTGGCGCAGGTTTTTTTCTAACTCGGCGATGCGTTCCTTGTGTTCCTCCCGTTGTTCCGGCTCCACAGTGACAGACTCTGCCTCGGCAGCCGCGAGTTCGTTACGCAGGGCCGCCGTGACTTCCTCGATGCGTTGCTTGAATTCTGCCGTTTTTGCGCGTAGCTCATCGTCGGTTAATCCTTGATACTCCGGCTCCAACCGGTTGATCTGGCCGACGAGCGGACGAATCCTCTTGATTTCTCGTTCATTTTTCGTACCGACAATCTTCTTGATCCAGGTTAACATTTTTGGCTTCAACTCCGCGCCGCTTCATGCCGCGCTTGCACACAAAATACACGTCCCTGGCGTGTGGCAGTTATTATACAGCCGCAGAATGACGTCATTCAACGTTCTATGCGCACTGCAGACTCGACCTTTTCCCCCAGAAAACGCTGGCCCACCTTTATGAACCGCTCCGGCGCATCCGTGACGAAGAACCCATGACTCCCTTTGCCATTCTTGCGCGCCAGTGAGTGATGCTTGAGCAGCAGTGCCACTTCCGTTGCGACTTCCTCGGCGGAATCCACGAGCACCACTCCTTTGCCCATGAATCTCCGAATCGCTTTTTTCAGCAATGGATAATGCGTACAACCGAGAATGAGAGTGTCTATGCCGCTTTGTTTCAGGCTGCCCAGATAGTTTTTCACCGTCAATTCAACCACAGCGTTGTCGGTCCACCCTTCTTCCACCAGCGGTACCAAAAGGGGGCACGCGCGGCTATAGACCTCGACGGCGGGATCGGAGTTTTTTAGCGCGCGCGTGTAGGCCCCACTCTGAATCGTTGCGTCCGTGCCGATCACGCCGACTTTTTTGTTTTTCGTGCTCTTGATGGCGCGCCGAACACCTGGTTCGATGACGCCGATCACTGGAATACTCAAATGCTCGCGTACCCGGTCTAGCGCAATGGCCGTGCAAGTGTTGCAAGCGACCACCAGAAGTTTGACTCCCTTTTCAACGAGGAAATCGCTGTTCTCGAAGGAGTAGCGCAGCACCGTTTCAACGGACTTCGTGCCATACGGCGCGCGCGCCGTGTCACCGAGGTAAACGGTATTTTCGCGAGGCAGCGCCTCAATGATCCTATGTAGCACGGTGAGGCCGCCGATGCCGGAGTCAAACACGCCGATAGCGCTGTCTTTACTGACCATGAATATCGTCAGAGAGCCACCCGCGTAAACAGGCAAACGCCTGAGGGCAACCGGCTCTTTCGCACCTCTTAATGAGTGGGGGCCAACTGAAGACCGAGCTCCTTTTCACAGCTGGGCGCATACCCGAATACCTGTTGCCAAACCTCCCTAGACTCCATGCACAGGTACACTTTCGCCGTGGGCGCCGCACGGCGCATCCAGCCGAGCATCTTGCGGTACATCGAGACGCGAAGCGGTTGGAAATAGCGAAGCTTGCCGTCAGGGCATAGCACCTGTTCCCCGGTCACCAGCGGCGTCAGCGGAAAACGCTCGCGCATGGTTCGCTTGAGGGTAGGCGTCAGGCGCAGCACTCCCATGCTAAGCCAGGCGATGCGGCGCCAATCCACTACAGCGAACAATCGGTCCAGCGTAGCTTCATAGTCCTTCTCCCAACCCGGATACTCGATGATCGGATCAAAATGAAACCCCAACCGATAGCCCGCATTCTGGCAGCGTTGCGCGGCGGTAAGGCGTTGCTCCAGAGAGGCGGCACCATCCTCGTGAAGCTCGATGACCCGTTGAGGATTCATTGACCAGGCAACCACGACCCGGTCCCTCGGATCGATACGCAACAAATCATTGACACAATCGCTCTTTGTTTTCAGCTCGAGCACGGCATTAGGCTGCTCCGCAAAAAATGGGATGACTTCACGGCTAAACCCGATGTACGGGTCGAGCGCGAGGCTGTCGGTTATCTCGCCGGTTCCGATACGAAAAAAGAACCGACGATGTTTGGACAGCAGCTCGTCGGCCTCGCGCAACAAATCCTCAGTATTGCTAAACACCTTTAGCGCTGGGTTGCCGCTCAAATACTCTTGGAGATAGCAGTACCGGCAGTCCATAGTACAGTTGCTGGCGAAGTTGATGACAAAGTAGTTACAACAAACCTGGCCGTCGCTCCCGGGGCATTTCTTCAAAAACTCGCCCTTGTGCTTGGCAACGACTAGGCGTGTTTTTGCTTCCCCGAAAAAATCCGAGCTGTGTTGCGTGCCAACAACTCCTGCGGCTCCGTCGCTGACGACCGTGACCGGGACGGCCGGCAATGTTTCCCGGAGCCGCCGGAAGATAGAGCTTTCGACAGAGCCCCGCTCGACGAAAATCTGTTCAGGTCGAAAAGCGTTCATCGTAAACTCTCACCAAGCTCCGAGCTACCGGACAACAGCGCGAAAATCTCCCTCGTTGCGTCTTTTCCAGCAGCGTCCGCAAGCTTAGCGGCAAGTCTCTGCAGCTCCTGCTGGCTTGATGCGCCAAACTCCACACGCAAGCGACCGCCCTCGAGGCCGGCCGCCGCGCTGAGCACGATATGAGGATGCAACTTCAACTCGGCAATGCGCGCCCTGAGCGCGTCTTCTGTTTGCGCCAGGCGCGGAAAGCGCCGCCGCCTGATTTCGTCCTTGAGGCGCTTGAGCTTCTCCGCTCTTCCTAACCGCGGATCCGTCTCGATGCTCTCAATGACTTTGTCCGCCAGAACCGCCCCGAGACGGCAACCATCACGCACCGCGATTTCTTCGAGCCAGTCCATAAGATCGCGCAGGTGATTTTCGCTCATTTTGAGAGTTACCACGAGCCGCCCCAGAGCAGTGCTGGCCATCGGCTCCCAGCCCAACAAACGCGTCAAGATCTTCGGGTGAAAACCCCGCGCTTCAGCATAGGCGCGCAGTTGTTCCTGAGTCATTCAGCTCTCCCGGCTCGTGCGGTCAAACTCGGCGCGCAGAGCTTCGTAGGCCAGCGCCTCGCCTTCGCGGTGCCGCTTTCGGGCGCCGTTGGCGAGTACGTCAACCTTGCGCGCCAATGCGGCGAGCACCCATTGGCGCCGCTCGCCGCCGAGTCCGGAACGCAACAGTTTTTGCAGCGCCAATACGCGAAAACGGTCCATGCCCCACGTTGAATGGGAAAGCTGATCGGGATGGCCGCCGCGTTTTATAACCAGAGCTTGGGGCAGCAGCGGAACGGGGTAATTGACCGCAATGCGCAGCCATAGATCGTAATCTTCGCAGACCGTGAGATTTTCGTCGAAGCCGCCGGTTTTGAGGAACAAATCGCGTGTCATCATAACCGCCGAAGGACTCACCAGGCATAGGTCCAAGCTAGGCTTGAAGATATCGCCGCTAGGCTTGCGATGCCGAGCTTTCGGATTCACACGAACCCCCCGGCGAATCCAGATCTCTTCGGTTTGGCAAATAACCGTATCGGGGCGGCCCATCATGAACGCTAGTTGCACGGCCAGTTTGTTGGGCAGCCATAAATCGTCTGAGTCCAAGAACGCCAGGTAACGTCCCTGCGCGGCAATCGCGCCGCGATTGCGCGCCGCTGCCACACCAGAGCGGGCTTGCCTGATCAGGCGGATCCCGGCGCCCAATTGCCTCACCGCCGTAGCGGTTTCATCGGACGAACCGTCATCCACTACTATCAATTCGAAATCGTCGCACGTCTGCATCCGTACTGATTGGAGGGCGTCAAGGAGCATCGGCCAGCGATTATAGGTTGGGATGATAACGCTAACGGCGGGCGACAAAACCGCTCTAAGCCTTTCGCGGAAATGCACAGACCTCCGAATGCGGTCTGCGGCCTGAGAGACTACAGAAAAGCTTCCATTTTTTTGAAAAACTGCTCAACCATCATCTTGGCCACGCCGTTTAGCATGCGTTGGCCAACTGCGGCAATAAGCCCCCCTACTTGCGGTTCTGCCCGATACTTCAGCAGCGTTTTGCCATCCTGCTCCTCCAAATCGATGGTCAAATCGCCGCGCATGAAACCCGGGCCTCCCTGCCCTTCGCCACTGAGAACATAATGCGACGGCGGGCGCTTGTCCTTAAGAGTCACTTTCCCTTTATAGGTGCCCTTGACGGACGCGACGCCCACTTTCATCACGGCTTCAAATTCATCTGGAGCCACTTCGTTCATGCTTTCACAACCCGGCATGCACTGCGCGATGATCTTGGGATCGAGCAACGCTTCCCACACTCGTTCCCGTGGCGCATTCAAGGTATAGTTTCCCTCTATAACCAGGGTTTTACCCCCCGGCCCGAGGGAAGTGCCACGGCGCAGATGGCAGCCCTTGCATCGTTAAGCATGCGAAAACAATAGCGTTCAATACCAAAAAAAACAACCTACCCGACGGCTCAGTTTGAATGGGCGGCACAGGTCCGTTAAAGTGTTGGAACATGCGCTTGCTCGCCCGCTTGCTGATCGTAGTTTGCGCGTTTGCTCGGATGCCTGCCACCCTCTACGCCGACGAAGACGAGCCACTGGCGCTCTTCGCCAAAGCGCACGCGTTTTACTCCGAGGGCAATCTTGACAGCGCCAAAGAGCTCTTCCAGAAAACCCTCACTGACAAGTTTGCTCTGGCCGATTACAGCCTTTACTATCTCGCGGCCATCGCATTCGATGAAAAAGCCTGGGAAACGTCGCGCCGCTTAGCGACGCGGCTCAGGCGTGAGTTCCCTCAGAGCGTGTGGGTACATGCGGCAGAACTTCAGCAGGCCAAGGCGGATCTAGCGGAGAAAAGACTCTCTCAAGCCGCGGCGGCGCTGCAAATGTTGCGCAGCAAAAAAACCGCGAGCACCGAAATCCTCGAAGAGGCGCTTTTTCTTCAGGGGCAGGCCACCGAAGACATCAAGCACGCCCATACTCTGTATCAGCATCTGCGCGAGCAATATCCCCATTCGAAATGGGTGGCGGCGGCGCGGCGCGAACAAGCGGCTCTGCGCGAACGGATGCCGGAGTATTTCCGCTTCGATACGGTTAGCTCGCTGCTCGTGGATGCGGATCAGCTGGTCCGGGAGCGCGCCTACGGCGAAGCTGAAATAATTTTTAAGAAACTCCTAAAGAACTCGGGAGACCCTGATCTCCGGCTGCGGCTTTTGAGCAAATTATCTGGGCTCTACCTGACCTTGCGCCGTAGACAGGATGCCGTTCCTTTGCTTGAGCAAATCGCGCGCGATTATCCCCAAACACCTGACGCGCCGAGGTCGCTTTACCAGCTCGGGCAGATTCTCTGGAACCGGCATGACAACGCGCAGGCGCTGGCTGTTTTTAAGGAGATCATAGCCCGCTATCCGGCAAGCCCTATCCTCGATCGCGCTCTGTATGCCGCTGGCGATATCCACGAGTGGGCTGGAAACAGGGAAGAGGCGATTGCGCGCTATAACCAGGTGCGACTGGATTTTCCCGGCAGCGAAGTGCGCGATGATGCCACTTGGCGGCTCGCCTGGCTCTATTATCGGAGCGGTGAGTTAGCCGATGCCTATCGCATCTTCAAGCTTTTAGCGTCGGACGGGCGTGACGGCGCAGTTAGAACCGCCGCGCGCTATTGGCAAGGACGCGCCGCGGAAAAGGCGGGCGACACCGAAATCGCTAAACAGAGCTACCGTGAGGTGTACGATGGTGCGGTAGAGAGCTATTACCAGGCGCTTGCCGCAAATGCACTGGCAAGACTTGGGGAAGCGCCGATCCGGCCGCATTATGAGCCCGCCAGGCCCGGCCGCGATCTCGAACTCTCGTCCACGAGCCCGCGGGTAGCCTTTCATCTGGGCCGGGCGCGAGCGTTGTCGGCACTCTCACTGCACTCCCTCGCCGTGGGCGAGATCAGCGCTCTTGAAGCCATCGCCGGGAGCGACAGCGCGATGCGGCTGTTTGTAGCGCGAGAGTATTTCAAGAACCATGCGTACCGCCGAAGCCTCGCGTTGGCCAATCAGTTGCCCGCTTCAGAGAATGAACGGGATCTCTACCGCTTTCCGCTGGCGCACTGGCCAGCCATTGAACGCATAGCGCAGCAACGGAATCTGGATCCATATTTGGTTCTGGGGTTGATTCGCCAGGAGAGTCTCTTTGAGCCCAAAGCACGTTCACCCGCCTTCGCCCTAGGCTTGATGCAGCTCTTACCTTCCACGGCCACCCGCGTCGCGAGCCGCCACGGTATGCGTGCCCCTCCGACCGAAAAGCTCTTCGATCCCGAGGTCAACCTTAATATCGGGACGCAATACCTCAAGGATTTGTTGCAGCGCTATGGCAACAACTGGTGCAAGGCTATCGCTGCGTACAACGCGGGAGAGAGCGCCGTGGACCGCTGGGAAAAAGAAATTGTAACCGACGACATCGAGGAGTTCGTGGAACGCATTCCGTATTACGAAACCCGCGGGTACGTCAAGCTGGTCTTACGCAATCATCGTATTTACAGGAAGTTGTACGAGCAGAGCAAATGAAGCGTGGGCGCGCTCCGGTCATCGGCATCACTGCCGATCTCTCTCCAGCAATCCCGGGCCGAAACGGCGCCGGTCGGGAGGCGACGCACTTCTTACCGCGCCGCTATTGCCGCGCCGTCGAGGAGGCCGGCGGCATAGCGCTAATACTCCCCGCAATGAATTCGCCGGCCGCGCTGGCGCGGCTGTTGGACTTGATCGACGGGCTGCTCATCAGTGGCGGCGACTTCGACATTCATCCGAGCTACTACGGTGAGAAGCCCGCGCTCGGACTTGGCGTGATCAAAAAGGAAAGGACGGAGTTCGAGCTCGATCTCACCGCGGCCGCGCTAAGACGCGATCTGCCACTCCTGGGACTATGCGGCGGCGAGCAAGCAATCAACGTTGTCTTGGGCGGCACGCTCTACCAAGACATTGCAACTCAACTGCCCAACGCCGGGAACCATCAGCAGAGTGCGAAAAAGGAGACTGGAGGCCATCGGATCGTTGTTCATCCACGCACCCGGCTGCGACAAATCCTGCGGCGACAGTCCGTTGAAGTTAACACGACACACCACCAGGCGGTTAAACAAACCGGCGAGGGCTTGATCGTCAATGCAACCGCTGAAGATGGTCTGATCGAGGGAATTGAAAGCGAGCGTCATTCGTTTGTGATGGGACTACAATGGCATCCGGAAGTGCTCGCGCCGCTCCACAGGCATCAGCGGCGCATTTTCGCAGCCTTCACCGCCGCCTGTGCCCACCAGGGGTGAATTTTCCCTCCGCCTGAATTCATTCCTTGATGATTGCGTAGCAGTATGAATCGCGAGGTTCAGCGCTGATATTCGGATGAACTGACCAGCGCCTTAAGGTGCCTTCGCGCTGCATACCGGCCTTCTCCATCACCCGCGCCGATGCGACGTTGTCAACATCGCAGACGGCCCAGATCCGGTAAATGCCGCCGCGCCGCTGCGCCCAATCGATCACGGCTTTCACAGCTTCGGTCATGTAACCGCGCCCCCAGTGGCGGCGCGCCAGGACGAAACCGAGCTCCCATTTCTCAGGATTGACGCGGGCGATGATCATCCCCATGAGCTGGCTTTCTTCACGGCTCTCAATAACCCAATTAAAAGCCTTGCCCGTGTCCCAAGCCAGAAGGCAGGAGCGCACGTAATCGCGCGTCTCGTTCAGGCTCTGATGCGCCTGCCAGCTGACATATCGGGTCACTTCTGGATCTTGAGCGTACTCGCGGAAGATCGCTTCAGCATCGATAGCTTTTACTTTTCTCAGGCGTAAGCGTGGGGTTTTAAGAATTTTCGGCGGGTTGATCACTCGCGTCGGGTCCAACGAAACATGATCGGTGATTTATAGAGTTATGGCGAATTTTTATCAAGAGTTTCGGGCGTTAATGGCAGCAAGGTACACAACAGAATGGACCCGCTATCTTTGGTAGCGTTTGGCTCCGAGCTTTTAGCGCTTTACCGCCCAAAGTTGATCGAAGAACCTGCTCTTTTCCATTTCATCGAGAAACCGGGACTCGAGCATTTCTTGTGGTTTGACGGACTTGGCGCGTGGTTCGCTGGGCGCAATCTCATCGAGAGCCGACTGAAAGCCTTCAGGCTTCATCGCAAGTCGCGGTTCCAAGGCTTTAATTTCTACGCTGTAGCTTGCCTCCAGCAGTTTGCGGTCATCTACGCGAAGGTACTTCTCCAGAACCTTATACGTGTACTCGCGATCGGTGTGCATAATCTTCGCGGCTTCCGCCATCGCGCGCATGAAGCGGCCGATCACCGGCCCACGCTTACTCATAATCGAACGGCGCGTCGTGAGCGTAGTCGCAGCATAGGCGATGCGCAGGTCCGGACCGTAGATGACGTAGTGATAGCCTAACTTGAGCGCCTGGGCATCGGTCGGCACCGTCAGCACCGCCGCATCGATTCCCTGAGCAACAAGCGCCGCCAGGGTCTCGGGCGCGCCGCCGGCTTGTATAAAACTGACTTCACGTTGGTCGATATTGAAATGGCGTAGTGCTTGAACGGCGAAATAATGAGGATTGCTACCGAGGCGGGAAACGCCGATTCGCTTCCCTTTTAATTGCTCCGGGCGCTTGATGTCGGGTTTCGCGAGAATACTGTGAGTGAGGAGGCTCTTGATCCCGCCAATGAATACGGGATCCTTGTTTCCCTGCACAATCGGCCGAGTGATGCTGGCGGCCCCGATGACCGCGACCTCGCTGTCTCCAGATAAGATGGCTGCAACCGCCGGTGCGCCCGGGGTGACAAAAACGAGGGGAATGTCGAGATCGTATTTCTTGAAAAGGCCCGCTTCCTGCGCGATCCAGGGATAGGCTTGCGACATCACACGAGCGGTATAGAGCGTCAGTAGTTTGTCCGCAGCCGGAGCCGAGTTGAGCAACGCGAACACTGTAACCAGACAGACGATTCCGGTTACAACGGCCTTGTTCCACCGGTTAGACATAGTGTTCCTCCAAATTGTTTGTATACGCCAGCAGTTGCGGTTCACTGCGGCGCGATAATCTGCTTGAGCTTGCTCAGCAAAGCCGGCGAGGTTGTAAATAAACCGTGGATAGTCTTCTCTAGCTCCTCGCCGGTAAGAGGATCGATCTCGAGACTTGCCCTTTCGGCCTCGGCAAGCAGCCCAGGGTCGCTCATTGCAGCGGTGAACGCTTTTTGTAAAATTTGCGTTCGCTCTTTCGGTGTGTTGGGAGGGAGGACAAAGGGCCGGCTAATGGCAGCAAGGTCGTGAGCGCCTACTTCCAAGAGTTGGCGGGCCTCGTCAGTCTTGGCGTACGAAACCGCCAACGGAACTTTCGGCAAATCGCGATGAGGTTTGGCGAGAGCCTGTAGCACAATCACCAACTCGCCTGTTTCGATCTGGTTGCGCCATAAAGACTTGAAACTCTCCCAACCCGTGCACAAGCCGGTAAGCTCGCCACGCTCCATGGCGAGGCGCATATCTCCTGTGCTCTTGTATCCCAGTACCAGCTGTATCGGGACGCCGATTGTGGCGTGGAGCAGCCGAGTCGTGTCATGACCGCCCGTGCCTGGGGCTGTGCCGCCCAGACGCGGCGGCGTCTTTGCGCTTAACCACTTTTCCGGGCTATCAATTCCGGCGGCTTTATGAAAACCACAGACAATCTCTACCTTGGCGACCGAACCAACATAGCGAAACTTCGTCGCTTCAAAGGCGATCTCCTTATGACCCATCGCCTGCAGCGGAAACAAAGACCCGCTGAAATGACCGACTGTGAGTCCGTCGGCCTTGGCGAGCCTGTAAAGGTGATTCGCTGCGGCCAAACTTCCCGCTCCCGGCATGTTTTCGACGACGAACGCCGGATTACCTGGAATGTATTTGCCTATGTAGCGTGCGACCAGCCGAGCGTAAAAATCATAGCCGCCGCCGGGGGCATAGCCGACCACGAGACGAACGGTTTTGCCGGAGTAAAAATCCTGCGCGTCTGCGGGCGCTGAGAGATGGAAACAGGCCAGCATCAGCATGAGGGCGATCGCGCATCTGCTTGTTGCCTTAAACATTTGCTTCTCCTTGAACGCGCCTGGATTTCCGCTTCGGTTTGGATTTTGGATATTGTCTACGGACGTAATGCGCTCAAACTGCGTCCGCGCTAGCGGTCCAACTCGCGTAATGCCTCTCTTAGATAACTCTGATCTAAATATTTGGCGGGAGCTGGCACCGCTCTCAGTTGTGTTTGCTCGGCATAGATCTGCGTAACGACTTGTAAACCATCGAAACTGATGTCGCCGTCCGGGTGCCATATGCGATTGCTCGTGTAAAACTCCCAACCACGCCGCGCGTGTTCCGGCTTGAGCTTCATCTCGCGGGCGAGGTATTCGACGGCGGCTTCGCGGTTTTGATAAATCCATCGATAAGTTTGCGCCATGGACTTCATAAAGCGCACCAGCAGCGGTTTATTCTTGTCGGCCCAAGAGCGTTTAACTGAGAGGGTGGCGAGCTGATAATTCGGGATCACATCAATAAAACGGCCGATCTCGTTGAAGCCCTGCTCTTCGGCAGCGTAGTTCAGTGGAAGCGACAGCGCTGCTGCATCGATCTGGCCTGCGGTGAGCGCCGCATAGGTTTGTGGCGAGCCCCCAATCACCAGCAACTTGTAATCCCGCGGGTACTCCAAGCCTTTCACCTTGAGCACCTGCCGCAAGGCGAAGGTGACGCCGGAAGTCAGACTGATGGCGCCAAAGGTCGCGCCGCGGAGGTCATTATAGGTTTTGAACTTTTTTGCGGCCATGATGGATTGCGTCAAGCCGTTGATGATTCCCCCAACAATCACGAGGTCTAGACCTTTCTCGACGGCAGCGATAGGGGCGTCGGCCGCGCTTCCAGCGATGTCCAGTGAGCCACCCGCGAGAGCTTGAATGCCGACATCCGATGCGCGGATCACCACCAGATCGACATCAAGTCCCTGGCGCGCGAAAAACCCTTTATTAGAGGCAATCCAAAGCGGGCCGTACCCCAGCGTCTTCGTCGCCGAACTGACCCGCAGCTTGAATTTCTCTTGCGCCTCAGAAGAGAGTGTCGGAAGAAGAACGATACTGAGAAGAAACCAAAGGGAGAAAAGCCTCTTTAACATCGCTCCTCCTTGCGGGAGCATCCCGCGAACTGCCATCCTGACCTGATAGAGGGCTCCTGGGCCTTCAGAACGGAGGCGTGGCTAAAGCTCCGTTTTAACGACAACAGCAAGACGGTTTCCGTTATGCGCAACGCGCAAGGCCGGTGGGACGAAGTGTGTTTCTATGTTAGCACGTCTTCGGCGCGCCACTGCTCGATCGTCGCCCTGTCATACCCAAGCAGTTCACAGAGAATCCGTTCATTATCGGCGCCAAAGCGATTCGGCAGCCGCAAAGGCTCTTCCTTCATCCCGCGAAACAAGAAGCCGCTCCGGGGAATTTCAAAGGGACCAATGAGGGAATCGGTAAACGCGGCGAAATAATTTCGGTGGCGCAGTTGCGCATCGCTTAAGAGATCCGCGCCGGTCTGCACCACTCCGGCGGGCACGCCGGCCGCTTGCAATTCGATCATCACCTCTTCCGCATTTCGAGCTTGCGTCCATTCTTCTACAATTCTATCGAGTTGTGCTCGATGCTTTAATCGTGCTGGTAAATTATGAAACCGCACGTCGCCTTTCAGTTCTGCCCTGTCAATTACGTCACAAAAGGCGCGCCATTCGTCGTCACTGCGGACGGATATAACACACCAGCGGTCCTCCCCCTGGCAACGATAACAGCCGTGAGGCGCTGCCACAGCGTAATGATTGCCTTTTGGTTGCGGATCATCGCCGTTGATGGCTGTCTCCAGGTAAGTCACGCCGAGAGTGGCCGCGGTTCCTTCGATTTGCGCAAGATCAACGGTTACGCCCTTTCCAGTGCGCCGACTATTTAGCAGCGCCGCAACCATCAGGGTGGGTCCCATGACGAATCCGAGATGGTCGGGATAAACACCCTGGCTACCAATGGGACGATCCTGATCGGGATGATTCCAGAGATACGTCATCCCTGAGAACGCCGTGAGATTGAAACCCCAAGTCCCATAATTGCTTTTTGGCCCTTCGCTACCGAAACCGGGGAGTTTCACTATAACCAACTTAGGATTGACTCTTCTGAGATCGTCGTCACCCAAGCCCAATTTGTCCAAAACCCGAGGACGAAAGTTTTGCAATACCGCGTCAGCCTTGCTCGCAAGCTCTCTGACCAGACGAGCGCCCGTGGGGTGCTTGAGATTGATCGCCATAGAGCGCACGCCCAAATTGCACTCGATAAACCGTGGTGCCGCGTCTATGTCTTTATGCTGCCCGTAATGGCGAAATGTATCCAGGCCGCCTTTTCGTGATTCGATCTTGATGACTTCCGCGCCATAGGTCGCCAGCAAACGTCCGGCATAGGGACCGGCGTAACCGGTCGTAAAAGCCAGGATGCGCACGCCTTTGAGGATTTCATTGCTGCTGCTCACGATTCACTCTTCAGATCAGTTCACTAAAAACCAGTCAATCAACGCTCTGCCGGTAACCACCGGCCTCCCCCGGCACCAGTTTGATTAAATCACTCCAGCCGTCACCAAGGCCGCAAGGTCCTGTGTAGTCATGCCGAGCTCGCCGCAGAAAACCTCTTGATTGTGTTGGCCCGCCAAGGGAGCAGGAGCCGGCCCGGCGCGTCGACCGTCGACCATGAAAGCGTTGCCGGCCTGAGCAAAAGTTCCTAAAACAGGGTGGGTCACATCGCTGAAAAATTTCCGCGCCTGAATGTGCGGATCCCGAATGAAGTCCGACGGAGAATTGACCGGCAGGCCTGGAATGCCGTGCTTCTGCATCAGCTCGGCCAGGTCTTCCTTGAGAAATTGCGAGGTGAACGAGGTTACTTGATCATTGATATAATCGGCATTCTGACGCCGCAGGTTGCTGTTGATCCACTTCGGATCGTCGAGCTCGGGTGCATGATCTTTCCAAACCTTGAGCAGGATCGGCCAATGGTTTTGGGTTACGAATAACGCTATCCAGCCGTTCTTGCACGGAAACAAATTGGCTGGCGCGTTGTGCTGGTGCTGGCTGCCGGCGCGTTTCATTACACGCCCTTCAGCCGAAAAGTTAAACGCCACGTGCTCGTGCAACGCCATGCTCGCCTGCACAGAAGCATCGATCCACGCGCCGATGCCGCGTGTTTCGCGCTGCCACAGAGCCAGGGTGACTCCATAAGCCGCGAACAAACTCGCGTAGTAATACGACTGAGTCTCTGGCGGATTGCACGGCGTCAATTTGGGATCGCCGCTGATGTAGAGCAAACCACCCATGGCATTCCCTACAAGATCGGGAGTCTTGTACCCGGCGTAAGGACCATCCTGGCCGAAGCCGGTCAACGACACCAAAACGAGTTTTGGCTGCCTCTCGATGAGCGCTTCGTAACCAAGATTTTGGGTGGCGAGAAAGCCCGGGTCGAAGGTTTCGAGAACTACATCGGCGCGCTCTACCAGATCGAGGAGGATTCTCCGGCCGCTTTCACTGGTCATGTCGACAGTGATGCTGCGCTTCCCCGCGTTAAGATATGCGAAACGCAAGCTACCTTCCCGGTGTGCGTGACCTTTAGCGAACGGCGCCTCGCTCCGGCCTGCGTCGCCGCCGGGTGGTTCGACTTTAATGACATCCATTCCGAAGTCGCGCAGCAGCTTGCCGCAGAATGCTCCCATGGACGAGCTTAGATCCAGAACGCGGTACTCTGGGAGAAGGGAAACTGCTTCGGATGTAGTCGTCATGGAAAATCTACCAGGAGTGTTGGAGTGATGGAGTATTGGGGTACTGGGTTTTTTCCGGACCCATTAATCCACCACTCCAGTACTCCATCATTCCATCTTCTCCTCACCCCTTGTGGTTTCTAATAATATGCTGTGCTAGACGCCAGCGTAGCACTTCCGGCGTGCCTTCCGTAATACGGATGCTGCGCACCTGGCGGTACCACCACTCCAACGGCAGTTCGCGCATGAGACCGAGACCCCCGTGGACCTGGATCGAACGGTCAACCACGCGACCCGCCATTTCAGCGCACATGATCTTGGTCATATACGAAAGCTGGCGGATATCTTCGCCCCGGTCATGACGCCAGGCGCATTCGTACACCATCAACCGGCAGGCATGCAGTTCCATCGTGGAGTCGGCGATCATGAACTGAATCGCCTGACGATTGGCCAGCGGTTGGCCGAAGGTCGAGCGCACCTTTGAATATTCGATCATCATGTCGAGGGCGCGTGAAGCGATTCCGCAGGGGCGGGCGCCATGGCCGCGAATGCGACCTTCCTCGATCCATTTCTGCGCAATTGAAAAGCCTTGGCCTTCGGCACCAATCCTGTCGCGCTCGGAAACTTTGACATTGTCAAAATGAATCTGCCCCGGCGTATCACCCATCATCGTCGGCCATAAGCGTTCCAAGCTCACGCCCGGAGCTTTCATGCTGACCATGAAACAACTCACACCACCGCGAGCGGCTTTTTCCGGATCGGTAACTGCAATAACCTGCGCGTAGTCCGCGCTTTTCGCGCCGGTTATAAATCGCTTGGTGCCGTTTAAAACATAATGGTCCCCGTGGCGAACGGCGCGCGTCTTCATCCCGGCGGGATCACTGCCGGCGTCAGGCTCCGTTTGGGCAAAACAAATTCTGATCTCGCCGCGGATCACTGGCAAAAGAAATCGCTGTTTCTGCTCTTCATCGCAATGGAACAACACGGGCCGCACTTCGGGGCCGAAGATCGGCGCGTAGCGAAACGGTATGGCCACCGTGCGGGCCACCTCTTCCATAATCACGCAACGCGTTAACAGATCGAGCCCGGCTCCGCCGTACTCCTGCGGCACGTCGAGCAACCAGAGGCCGATCGTCTTCGCTTTTTCCTGCAGCGGCTTGATGAACTGCTCGGGCATGTCCTCGCCTTCGGGCCGGCACTCGCGCTCCAACGGAATCAGTTCGCGATCGACGAACTTGCGGACTGTGTCCTTCAAGACTTGCAACTCTTCAGGTAAGTTAAAATCCACCTTGGCTCCATTTGGTTTTTCGGACCACGCTGCATCTAGCGCGAGCCAAAATCCCGCCGAACCTTGAACTTTTTTGAAGTTGAACCGTGAACTACTATTCTCGACCTTTCCCTCGTGATTACAGGAGGGAAAGGTCGAGCGGCGTATACTTTGAACTTTATACCTTGAACTAACTCTGCTTGGCGCGGTTGTACTCGCCGAGACCGGGCCGGTAGGTTTTCTCGTCCAGGAACTGCTTCATGCCGGTCTCGCGGCCTTTTTCCGGATCCGTGAAACGCAGCGCCGTCCCTTTGGCAGCCATGTAGTCCTCGGCCTGGGCATAGTCCATCGTACGGCAGTATTTGAAGACTTCTTTGGCAGCCCGCAGCACCTGCGGGTTTTTTTTCATCAGCTTCTCCGCCAATTCTACCGTCACCTTCCGCAGGTTGTCTTTGGGAACCGCTTGATTGATGAGCTTCATTTCCGCAGCTTTTTTGCCGTCGAATGGATCTCCAGTCATGATGTACCACATCGCGTCGCGGTACGTCATGGCATCCGCTAGGACCCGGCTCACCAGGCCGCCGGGGAAAATACCCCAATTGATTTCGCTTAACCCGAATATGGCGTCCTCTGCGGCAATGGCGAAATCGCACGCGATCAGCGGCGTAAACGCGCCACCAAAGCAAAAGCCGTTCACCATTGCAATGGTCGGCTTAGGAAAATAGAAGAGCCGCCGCCAGCGCCACTCTTGCGAAGCCCAACTGGCTTTGCGCCGTTCCATGGCATTATTGTCGGTGCCGCGGAAATACTCGCGCAGGTCCTGTCCCGCGCACCAGCTCGGCCCGGCGCCGGTAAGGATCAGCACCTGCGTGTCCTTATCGACTTCCAACTCCGTCAATGCTTCGAGCATGTCGTAATGAAGCTGCGGGTTCATCGCGTTTCTCTTTTCCGGCCGGTTGAGAATACACCAGGTGATCCCGTCTTCTTTCTCAACCTTAACGGTCTTGTATTCCTTCCAAACTGTTGCAGCCATCGAAACCTCCTTAATCTACTGTCAATTTGACTCAAACTTATTCGAGTGATGTTGAGTCTGTCAAGGAGCCAAGCTTCTCAGACGGCCCTTTGGGATACAATCATCATTGATAAAGCGTCTTCACAAAACCGCTCGCTTCGATTTCCCGGAGCAAACTGTCGTCGACGAAGGATTTTGGATCAGCACCTCTGGCCTTGGGGTTATCCTTTTCGATGTAGCCGAGGACGGTTTCTACGCCGCGCAGGGAGGGATACGGTAATTGTTCATAATACTTTGCGCCAACAGCTCCATAGATCGTGCCAAATTCCGCTCTTGTTCCGGACCGATGCGCAGTTTTTTCTTGACGATGTCAAGGCTGTCTTTTCTGTTCTGTTTAACGTGCGCAATACCTTCCACGTAGCCCTTCAGGAATCTCGAAATCTTGTCGCGGTTGTTCTTGAGGTAGCTCCGGGTGGTACCGATCATCGTGTGAAGGTAGTAAATGTCCGTGTCAGCCATATCCAGCAACACTCGATAGCCGCGATCCTCGGCCACGAACATCGAAGGGATCGTCAGCACAGCGCCCTCGATACCCTTTTTGTCAAGACTAACGAGCATATTGGGCGATGAACCGACCTGGATAACCTGCACGTCGTTGGGGCTCATCTGCCAGCGCTGCAGCATCATTTGCAGCACGACGTGCGACACCGCACCGATTCGCGTGACTCCCACTCTTTTACCTTTCAAATCAGCGGGCGTTTTGATCTCGGGCACTGTGAGGATTCGCTGCAATCCTTTGTTGATGACTGCAGCAATCATGACTGTATCACCGCCGCGCAATGCCGCCGCGGCGAGCAAGTCGCCGGCGGAGCTCACCATCTGGATATCATTGGCTAATAACGCGCCGATTCCCGCTGTGCCGCCTTGACCGGTCACGATGATTTCCGCGTCGATCCCGTACTTGCGATAAAAACCCCTTTGCTCCGCGATCCACGTCGCGCTATGCAGACCGCTGACGGAGCTGAGTCCCATACGTATTTTGTCCTGAGCTCTGGCCGAGGTAACACCGGACAAAATACTAAGAAAGAAGCAAAGACCATAGCCGATTATCGCGCGATTTCTCATGTAAAGGGCCTCCACCAAATTTGCTTCATCTCTTGCACTAAGACCGTTCACTTTTTGCCGATCTCGGCCAACGCTTGCTTG
Organism: Binatia bacterium; assembly: GCA_036258955.1. Classification (GTDB taxonomy): domain Bacteria; phylum Desulfobacterota; class Binatia; order UBA9968; family UBA9968; genus DATACQ01. The sequence continues at coordinate 2,764 of DATACQ010000566.1, read as the reverse complement.
AGATAACTGGAATCAATGTATCTGGAGGGCTGGGGAAGAGGCTCTTTGAGAATGCCTTGTTCCGCCGTGATCTTGATAAGCGTCCGCACGCCTTCGATGTTCAAATCGGCGTTGCGGTCCCAGATGCGGCTTTTGATGTTATAGTCCACTCCGTGGCGGCAATGTTCAGCACTGATCGCCATTTCTTTGGTTAGATACGCGCATGCGGCCTCGCGATTATCGAATATCCAGCGCATGCTGAGCGCCATCGCTTTCATAAAGCGGACGACCAGCGGCCGGTTTTTCTCTGCCCACAAGCGCTTCACGATGTAAACGTTGAATTGATAATTGGGCAGGTCGTCGGCGAAATAACCGAGAATGTTAAAACCTTGTTGCTTGGCCACAAGGTCAAGGGGCACACCCACCGGCGCAGAGGAAATCTGACCTGAAGTTAACGCCTGATACCGGTCCGAAGCACCGCCGATATTGAGCAACCTGTAATCGCGCGGGTATTCGAGACCATGCACCCTCAGCACTAAGCGCAACGCAAATCCGGTACCCGAAGTGAGCGTTTGCGTCCCAATCGTTGTCCCTCGCAGGTCGGCGTAGCCTTTATATTTGATTCCGCTGATCATGCTTAAGCCTAGGCCATTGATCAGGCCGCCGATCATGGCGATATCGGCGCCTCTTTCATAAGCGCTGATTAGGGTGTCAACCGTCGCACTGGCGACATAGATGGAATCGGCGGTCAACGCCTGGATCGTCAGTGGCGAACCGCGCATGGTGACGATGGGCACCTCGAGCCCTTCCCGCTCGAAGAAACCCATTTTCCCTGCGATCCACAAAGGGCCATAGCTGAGCGTCTTCGAAGACTCCCCAATCGGGAAGCGAAGTTTCTCCTGCGCCGATGCACGCGGCGCAAACATCGCCGCAGCCACAAAAAGAAACGCTAAGAGAAGATGACCCACCCCGGGCATTGCGGTCGAGGTCGCTGCCTTCTTTCTCATCGGGCCCATCACTCCAGTACTCCACCACTCCATCTTGGCGCGCTCCGTACTCTATTTACGGGTTACCGGATCAACTTGATCACCGCGAGAGTATTGCGTCCGGTCCACATCGGCAAAAACACTGAATGGCGATGCTTGCCACCACACACAATCACCATGATGTCTTCCGGTTTTGTCGACAGGTGCACGACGTGGTCCGGCGTCACGTTGGGCGATTCCTTGAGAAGCTCTTCATCGTTCTTGTGACCTTTTCGTCGCGCCGACACTTCCGCGAATTTCAAAGATGCGTGGTGCCAGAGGTATTCTTTGATCTGCTTTTTGCTAATCCCGTCCCGCACCATGATTTCTGCGTCTTCAACGCCGAGCGCAATGAGAGGCGTCCCGCCCCCAAAGCTACCCACATCGAGATGGCTCACGCCGTGGTGCATTTTGATCACGTCCGCGAGAGAGGAGAGAGCCTGCTCGCCGGTGTTTCCCGCGGTGTGAATCGGCAGGAAACCGTTGATGCCGAACACAGTTACCGTGCTCTGATCCGGTTCAAATCCGAACTCCACGTGGTAGGGCTCCCACGGGCTCTTTTCCTGATTCTCGCCAAAGCACATCGTGTACTTGCCGGGCCATCCAAACGTCGAACGATCGGTGTCGCCCGGATAGCCGCCGCCTACGGTAATCAGAATCAAACGAATGGCGCGGCCGATGGTTGCGTTGGCGCGAAAGCCAGGACCGAATACTCCGGCATCGCAATTGACATTGAGGTCGGTACGAATTGGACCATTCAACAGCAATGCGGGCCCGACATAACCGGTGGTCGCTTGGACGCCGTAAAGGTTGAAACGTGGTTCGCAGATCGCCTCCACGGCTGCGATAATCACCCGAAGATATTCCGGCGCGCAGCCCGCCATCACCGCGTTTATGGCGATCTTCTCGATCGAACAAGGCGCCCATTTGGGAGGAATCGGTCCAACGACTTCCTGCGGATCGCGATCCGTGCCGTTAAGCATATGCTCCACCCGTTCCAAGGTCGGCGGCACGATGGGCAATCCGTCACTGAGCTTCTCCTTGAGAAACCAATCATTGGCGGCTTCCCAGCTGTCTTCGACTTCGATGAGGTTGGAGGTTAGAGTCGGCATGGAGAACTCCGGCATGAATCCATGTGGCCTTCCGCCGTCGAACGGGGAAGGAATGCAAAGAGACGCCTATGCACGCTCTTCTCTGGTGTTGCATCCGTACTATACCAGCACAATGTCATACGGTCTTACGGCTCGGGGAGGACCAGGATCGGGCTCACACGGCCCGGCGCGCTTGTGCTGCGAGCGGCGATGCCAAACTCAAAGTCTGCCGAACCGGATCAATAGCGCCCTCGGCATCGGCCCGGTGCTCTCCGGCGCGCGCGCCGCCGCTCGGATGATGCGGAATCTCCAGGAGCGGCAGATTGGGTATTCCAAAAAACTTCGCCTCGGTGCGCGCCAGTTCCATAAAAATCGACTGGCACAGAGTCACCGTAGGCTTCCCTTTCTCTTGCAGTTCGATGGCGTCGTGGACACTCCACGATGTACACGATCCTCAAGCGCCGAGGCCGGTGATCACCGCATCGCACCGGCTTAAAATCTCCTCCATTATCGCCTTGGGCGCACCCTGCATATGAGTCGGCTTAGTCTTAAACAGAACTTCTCGCGTATGACAACGCTCATGGAGCAAAGCAGTCAGTGCCTTGAACATGTCGGTTGAGTTGGCTTGTCCATTATCAATAATTCCAATGACCTTACCTTCCAGCGTAT
>DATACQ010000565.1:0-2244 GCA_036258955.1 Binatia bacterium | reverse complement strand
GAGTGGTGAGCTACGATCGCAACCCCGAGGCGATTCAGCGCGTCGTCGATAAGGGAGCTCAGGGCGCCCTATCGCTTGCCGACTTTGTAAGGCAACTGAGCCTGCCGCGGGCTATTTGGCTCATGGTTCCATCGGGCAACCCTGTGGATCAGACGATCGAGCAATTACTGCCCAATTTGGCAAAGGACGATGTCATTATTGACGGCGGCAATTCCTATTACAAAGATTCCATACGCCGCGCCGGAATTCTCAAAACACAAGGCATTCACTTGATCGATGCGGGCACCAGCGGCGGGATCTGGGGCTTAGAAGTCGGCTACTGTATGATGGTGGGCGGTGAGAAACAAGCCGTCACCCGGCTGGAGCCTATCTTTACAACCTTGGCGCCGCGCGACGGCTATCTGCACGTCGGTCCTAATGGCGCGGGCCATTTCGTGAAGATGATCCATAACGGCATCGAGTACGGCATGATGCAGGCGTACGGCGAAGGTTTTGAGTTGCTCGAAGCTTCGCAATTCGATTTAGATCTTCGCAAAATCGCGCACCTCTGGAACCAAGGGAGCGTAGTGCGGTCCTGGCTTCTCGAACTCTGCGAAAGTGCTTTTGCAAAAGACGCGCGGCTTTCGTCCATCAAAGACTACGTTGAGGATTCCGGTGAGGGTCGTTGGACGGTGCAGGAAGCGGTGGAGAATTGCGTGCCGGTGCCTGTGTTGATGGCTTCTTTGTTCGCTCGTTTCGCTTCTCGGCAGGAGCAATCGTTCTCGGCAAAAGTGGTCGCGGCGCTGCGCAATGAATTCGGCGGCCACGCGGTGCGGAAGGAGTAGGGCGATGAACGGCGATCCGCACGCCTACGCCGCGGCGGGCCTGGGCCAGACAAGGCGACCCCACGCTGCTGTGCTCACCATATTCGGCGCGTCCGGGGATCTCACCAAGCGCAAACTCATTCCCGCTCTGTATAATCTTGCCCGTGAAAATCGTCTGCCGGAGCGGTTTGCCGTGGTCGGCTATGCCCGTAGTGAGATGACCCACGAGATTTTTCGCGAGAAGATGCGCGAGGCGGTGGGCGAGTTTTCTCGAACCGGTTTGGATGAAGCAGTCTGGGAAAGATTTGCGTTTACGCTGTACTTTATACCGGGCAGCTATGATGAGCCGGCTGGCTACCACTCATTGAAGGCTTTCATCGACAACTTTGATCATGGTAGCCGTGTCCTTCCGGCCCGAATTTTTTATTTGGCGATTCCGCCGGATCTATATGGACCCGTGGTGCGGCAGATTTCTGCTGCCGATCTTGCGCCGCGCGAAATTGACGGCGACGGGAGAACCCGGGTGGTTATCGAGAAACCTTTCGGCACGGACCTGGACAGCGCGCGCGAGCTCAACCGTGCAGTTCATGAAACGCTTGACGAAAAACAAGTTTACCGGATCGACCATTATCTCGGCAAAGAAACGGTGCAAAACATCATGGTTTTCCGCTTTGCCAACGCGGTCTTCGAACCGATCTGGAACCGGCGCTATGTCGATCACGTGCAGATTACTGCAGCGGAAACTGTCGGAGTCGAAAATCGCGGCGGCTACTACGAAAAATCAGGTGTGGTGCGCGACATGTTTCAAAACCACCTGCTACAGTTGCTTTGCTTGACCGCGATGGAGCCGCCGATAGGTTTTTCTGCGGATGCAGTGCGCGATGAGAAGACAAAACTTTTAAAAGCCGTTCGCCCGATCTCAATCAATGCGGTGGCTGACGCTGCCATAGGCGGCCAGTACGGAGCGGGACGCATCGGCGGCAAAGAAGTGCTCGCCTATACCGACGAACCCGGCGTAGCGAAGGATTCAACGACTCCAACATATGCCACAATCAAATACTTCATCGATAACTGGCGCTGGGAAGGCGTACCCTTTTATTTGCGTTCCGGCAAACGGCTGGCAAAGCGCGTCACTGAAATCGCCATTCAGTTCAAGCGCCCTCCCATGCTGATGTTCAGAGCCTGCTCTGTGGATGAAGTCAGTCCCAATGTGTTAGTCATGCGTATACAACCGGATGAGGGTATAGCGCTGACCTTTGAAGTGAAGCCGCCGGGACCCGATATTTGCGTCAGTCCTTTGTGCCTTGATTTTAGATACGATGAGGCTTTCGGCAGCAGCCCGCCGGAGGCTTACGAGACTCTTCTCGAAGATTGCATCGAAGGCGACTCCACACTGTTCACCCGGAGCGATTGGGTGGAACTGGCATGGTCGCTGGTGGAT
>DATACQ010000564.1:0-6953 GCA_036258955.1 Binatia bacterium | reverse complement strand
AACTTCGCCGCGGTTCGACAAAAGTCGCTTGTAGCCATCGGCGTAACCCACGGGCAGTGTGGCGATGAGACTTTCACGTTGAGTCACAAAAGTTTGACCATAGCTGACGCTCGTCTCTGGCGGAACTTTTTTAACCTGCGCGATGCGTGTTTTCCACGACATCACCGGCCTTAGCTCAATCTGGCCTCTCATTTCACCGGACGGATAAGCCCCGTAAAGCATGATGCCGGGACGCACCATATCGAAGTAAGACTCCGGCAAAGTGATGGTTGCGGCGCTGTTGGCGAGATGGGCTATGGGCGGCGGTAGGATTCGGGAGCGCAACCGGGCGACGACGTCATGAAAAGTGCGGAGCTGCCGCTGGGTATAGGCGCCCTGGACGCTCTCCGCCTGCGAGAAGTGAGAAAAAACTCCTTCAATCTTCAAAGCCGTGAGCTTCTGTATTTCCGGTAGCCATGAATCCAGTTCGTCGGCAAGAAATCCCAGGCGGCCCATCCCGGTATCGATTTTGATGTGAACCGCGAGCTGTGTGCCGCATGCTTGCGCTGCAGAATCGAGGCATTTCATGGCCGCCCAATCATGAACGGCGGCTGTGATCTGGTGTGCTATAAAGCAATCGATTTGATTGGGATAAGCTCCGGCGACCACAAGGATCGGACGGTGAATCCCTGCCTGCCTCAGTTCAAGGGCCTCCTCAACGGTCGCTACGCCGAAGCCGTGGGCGCCTTCCTCCGCTAAAGCCCGCGCGACGGCAGCGGCACCATGACCGTAGCCATTGGCTTTGACCATCGGAAGAATTTTTTTCTCCGGTCCGATTTTCGTTCTGATCTGGCGCAGGTTCCAACGCAGCGCGGCGAGATCGACGGAACATACTGTGGGCCGGCCTTCGGGGGTCTTCGACATCTCGCTTTCGCCTTTCGCCGCGATGGAAAGTTCGCTGGACGTTTACAGTATACTGTTGAACGCCCAATCTTAAAAGTTCTCGGTTACGGCGCAAACATCTTGGAGAGGTCAGGTTGGAGCAACTCAGCCCAGCTGCGTTGCGCACCTCTTCTCTTGCGAGTAGTGTCCCGCGGGCTATTCTCTTGATGCGAACGACTGGAAATTTGAACCGCTTGCAGCTTCCGAAACGGTTTTCGCTTATGAAATCTTCGCGCCCGCCTGGACGGGTTTCTCCGGGGTAAGAATGATCACCCGACCTTCGTCAGAGGCAGCGAGTAACATTCCTTGGCTCTCGAGCCCCCGTAGCTTTGCTGTTTCCAGGTTGGCGACTACAACGATCTGCTTGCCGACCAGTTCTTCCGCGCTGTACTGATTGCGTATGCCCGCGCAGATTTGACGCGCTTCGTCCCCCAGGTCGATTTGCAGGACCATGAGTTTGTCGGCATTGGGATGAGGCTCAGCGCTCTTCACCGTTGCGACTCTAAGCTCGAGTTTTCGGAAATCATCTAAGGAAATCATTTAGGATGGTCCCTACCGCAGTGGAGTCAGGGTGAAAATAACAGAAGCAGGCTGCCAAAAAAAGCCAAGGAGCGCCTTGACACGCCAGAACGTCAACGATATTAACAGTAACCATTACTATTAATAGGAGGATTGAACTATGGCAAAGAGTTTGAGCGGCACGAAAAGCCACGAAAACCTAAAGCATGCTTTCGCGGGCGAGTCTCAGGCGAATCGTCGCTACCTGTATTTCGCACGGGTCGCCGATATTGAAGGGTACCCGGACATCGGTGGCCTTTTTCGCGACACGTCGGAGGCTGAAACGGGACACGCCTTCGGGCATCTGGACTTTCTGAAGGAGGTCGGTGACCCGTGTACTGGCGTGCCTATCGGTTCCACCGATAAGAACCTCAAATCAGCCGTTGAGGGCGAGACCTATGAGTACACTGAGATGTACCCTGGTTTTGCGAAAACGGCACGGGAAGAAGGCTTGTCTGAACTGGCCGAGTGGTTCGAAACGTTGGCGAAGGCGGAAAAATCCCACGCAGGCCGCTTCTCCAAGGGACTAAGCAATCTGGGTAGCTAACCGCGTGTCGGCGCGTTAGGATGCGCTTAGGATGTATGCAAGGAGGGGCGAAGATCTAACAGCCCCTCCTTGCAGGTAACGCGCCTCCGGGCCCTTGGCGCGATGCCGATGCTCTTTTATGAAGCCGATTTCACTTGACGATATACGGGGCATTGCCGCTTACGAAAAGATTCGTGCGGAGTTCCGCCAGAAAATCATCGAACTCAAGAAGAAACGACGGATCGCAGTCGGTGACAAGGTATCCCTCGTTTTTGAAAATCGCGAGACCGTGATCTTCCAGATCCAGGAAATGATGCGGGCGGAAAGAATCAGCGACCTCGATAAAATTCGCGAGGAGATCGAGGTCTATAATGGCATGATTCCCGGTCCTGGAGAGCTCAGCGCCACGTTGTTCTTGGAAATCGAGGATCAAAGTCGCCTGCGCGAGGAGTTGCTGAAGTTTTTAGGTATCGAGGAAGCCGTTTTTCTCAAGATCGGCGCGCGCAAAATTCAGGCGCGTTTTGAAGAAGGGCGCAGTAAGGAAGATAAAATCAGCGCCGTACAGTACGTGAAATTTCCATTCAGCGCCGAGGACCGGGCGGCTTTCCGGGCTACGCCGGACGTGGTGCTGTGTATTGAGCATTCCTATTACAAAGCGGAGGCTCGCCTCGAGGACGAGAGTCGGGAAGCTTTGCTTGCCGATCTCACGGAATGACTTCTTGTCGCCAGTGACAGCCTTGAGTCGGCTCTAATATGAGGAAACACGGCAGCGTTCCTGTGGAGAAAAGACAAAGAAATACAAAACAGCTGAAAGTTATCTGGGAAGCGGTGAAGGACGAAACTTCCCATCCCACTGCCGATCAAATTTTTCTCAAGGTCCGCGAAAAGCTCTCAAACATCAGTTTAGGGACGGTATATCGCAATCTTCAGAAGCTGGTCGGTGAAGGCAAGCTGCAGGTGCTGACCCTCGGCCGCGCTCAACACTTCGACCCGCTCGTGACCGATCACCAGCATTTCATCTGTGAAGAATGCGACCAGGTGTACGATATCCTGCTCAATTCCCATCACAGGCAATTGCTAAGCCGCATGCCTGATTCAAGATTCACTGTCACTTCCCACAAGCTTGCTTTTTTTGGCCGCTGCAAGCACTGCGCGCGTTAACGCTTTGCACGCCTCCTTGCCAATCCTGTCCCTGTAACGCTATAGTTCCCGGCGGTACGAACCGCCATGAGCGAGATTGCTATTCCTGCCGCATCGCAGCGCCGCCTCATCAATCTGTGGCGCCGAAGCCCGGAACGTTTTGTGCGCGGCCGCGGCTGCAGCGCTGAAGTGATCGAAGATCCCTGTCTGCAATCGGATCACTACGGAGCTTTCGTGAGTCTCCATGCATGCGGTGAGCTGCGTCGCTGCAGGGGAAGTTGCACGCCCGACGGGCCACTGTTTAGAACGGTCGTCGAGATGACTGAGGCGGCCGCCTCGCGCGACCAACGGGTGGAGCCCGTAAGCGTTGCCGAGTTGGAGGCGATTCGTATCGAGATTTCTGTGCTCTCCTCCATGGAACGCGCCGAGGATCCTCTCGCTTTGCAGGTGGGAAAGCATGGAGTTTACATTGAGAGCGGCGGGCGACGGGGCCTGTTCCTGCCGCAAGTAGCGACGGAGCATGGTTGGGACATAGGGAAGTTTCTCGAAGAAACTTACCGCAAGGCGGGCTTGAAAAAGAGCGCCTGGCAAGATCCTGCGACGTTAATTTCCTGCTTTACAGCGTTGGTGATAGAGGAGGAGCCATGAAACGGCGCGGCTTTATCGCGCTTGCCGCGGGCGGTTTGGCCTATTGGTTTCATGAGTTGGCGCACGCCGTCTGTAATCCGTCGTTGGTGCGAATGTTCTCCCACGGTAAGCACCTGGTGCAATCGCGCCCCGGCAGGGCTCCATCGCTGGGCGACTATTTTATCCAATGGTACGGCCATTCGAGCTTTCTGATTCATTCCGGCAGTGAAACGAAAGTGGTCGCCGATCCGAACTTCAACGTTACGCCTGGCATCCAGGCCGATGCCGTAACAGTCAGCAACGATCATTTCACGCACAACAATACTGGCGCGGTTTCCGGTAACCCTATTATTCTTCGCGGCATCACTTTTCGCCAGACCTGGAATCCCATCCGCACCAGCGTCAAAGACATTACGATTGTGAACATCCCGAGCCAGCGCGGCGCCGGGTGGGGCGGAGTCGCGAACTCGATTTTCGTTTACGAGATGGGCAGTTTGTGCATCGCGCATCTTGGTAATATCGGGCACCTGCTGACGCCGGAACAGGAGAAAGTACTGCAACGGGTCGACATCATGATGATCCCCATTGATGCGATGACGAACCTCGGCTTCGACGATATCCTCGCCTTGATCGAACAGGTTAAGCCACCTATCGTGATTCCGATGCACTATGACGTCGCAACGCAAGGAGAGTTGTTCGCTACATTTGCAATCAAGCACTATCCCATTCGAAAGATTGAGGCTTCGCAGCTTACACTGAGCCGAGCAGTCTTGCCCAAATCAACAGAAATTTTTGTCCTCAAACATCCTCGCACTTCAATCTTTGGGGACTGAGCAGGCCTGAGTCTCGGCTCTGTGATGGAGTGCTTGCAGCAGGAGCAAGGGTCAGTAAGTAAAGCGCAAAACAAGAGGCCGACTCTTGGCCAGCGGCCCTACGGCTGGCTAGAGCGTTGGGCGATAGTGCTACCTCCATGGCGAGCGCTCTCGCGTAAAGCGATCCTACGCGAGATGGTGCCGCTCGGCGACGCTACATTTCTCTTCGCTTCGTAAGGAGTGCGATTTACTTGGCCTATTCGCGGTGCTAAGCTTGCTGGAACTTCGGGAGAACTGGCATCCATGAATCAAAAAGATATTGAATTTTTTCGCAATCTCCTCAATCAACGGATCGACGAGCTACGGTCCGAGGCTGGAAAGACAGTGGAAGGCATGGATGGGGAGGCGAACTTTCCTGACCCGAGCGACCGCGCAACCATGGAGACGGATCGCAACTCGATGCTGCGGATACGGGACCGCGAGCGGAAACTAATCTTCAAAATCCAGGAGGCGCTGCAACGTCTGGAACAGGGCGAATTCGGCATTTGCGAACAGTGCGGTGAAGAGATCAGTATCGATCGGCTTAAGGCCCGTCCCGTAACCACGCTCTGCATCGAATGCAAAGCAAGCCAGGAAATCCAAGAGAAGAAAGCTAGGCGCGCGATTTAGTTCGATGAAGGTCAAGAAAGCCGTCATACCGGTTGCAGGTTTGGGCACTCGCTTTTTGCCAGCGACGAAATCCGTTCCGAAGGAACTACTCCCGATCGTCGACGTGCCGGCTATCCAGCTCGTGGTACAGGAAGCAGTGGACGCGGGAATCGAAGAAATCATATTCGTGACCGGCCGTGGCAAGGACGCGATCGAAGATCACTTCGACGAAGCGCCGGAACTGGAACAGATTCTCATAGATCGTGGCAACATCGAGATGGTCAAAGCTTTGCGGCGCATCGCTGAAATGACCGAGGTAGTGTCCGTCCGACAGAAAAGGCCTTTGGGTTTGGGACACGCGGTTCTGTGCGCGCGGGATTTAGTGGGCAACGAACCATTTGCAGTCATGTTAGCGGATGATTTAGTGGATAGCGATGTGCCCTGCGTGAAGCAATTAGTGGAGATTTTCAATCACGAAGAGGAGTCCGTAATCGCTTTGATGCAGGTGCCGCTCGAGGAAGTACACCAATACGGCGTCATTAAGGGCCGAGAGAGCGCGCCTCGGATTTACCAGATCGAAGGGATGGTCGAGAAGCCGGTATCCAGCGAAGCGCCGTCACGTATGGCTATTATCGGGCGGTATGTCTTGCGTCCAGAAATATTCCAGGTGCTCGCGAAGCAAACGCCCGGCCGGGGAGGCGAAATCCAGCTAACCGACGGACTGGCGCAGTTGACGCGCGAGAGGAAAATGTTCGGGTGTGCCTTCACGGGAGAGCGCTACGATATTGGCGACAAATTCGGATTCGTGCGCGCGACCATTTCCTATGCGTTGAAAAGGTCTGATCTGCGGGATAAAGTGAGAGATTATTTGAGAACGCTGGCGACAGATCCATCGCTTGTGGGGCCGTAGCTCAGTTGGGAGAGCGCTAGAATCGCACTCTAGAGGCCGTGGGTTCGACTCCCATCGGCTCCACCAATCGTGAAAGGGCGGGTAAATTACCCGCCCTTTTTTTCTGGCATTGACTTATGCTTTTCACTATGAAAATAGGAACGAGATAATTGCAAGCGCCTGCTCCCACCGGAGGAACGGATGACGAATTGGCTTTGGATCGGTTCATCAACACTTCTTTGCCTGCAATGGATAGCGATCCATTATTCCGGCGGACATCCGCCGCCACACTGGACGGCACTGAGCTCGGGCGTCGCGATATTCGGCGCCGCATTTATGCTTTCGTGGGCGGCCGAGCTTGCGCAAAAAGACATACCCCAAGCGCTGGCCATCGCGTTGCTAGCTTTGATCGCTGTTCTACCCGAGTACGCCGTAGACATGTACTTCGCGTGGCAAGCCGGTAAGGACCCGACGTATACTTCTTTCGCGATGGCGAACATGACGGGCGCAAACCGATTGCTGATCGGAGTAGGTTGGGCAGCCGTCGTTTTGACATATTGGCTCAAAACCCGACAGAGAGCCATTCAACTCGAGCCTGAACACAAAAACGAGATTTTTTATTTGGGCCTTGCGACACTTTATTCTTTCGTAATTCCTTTCAAAGGCCGGTTGGACCTTTTCGACGCGGTGGTATTTATTGCGATTTTTGTCTTCTACATGCGTGCCGCGGCTAAGGCTTCACACGTCGAAGCCGAACTCGAAGGTCCGCCCGCAATGATTGAACATATGTGCGGGGATGGGATGCGCCGTTGCGCCACCGCGTTATTTTTCC
>DATACQ010000563.1:0-5023 GCA_036258955.1 Binatia bacterium | reverse complement strand
GGAAGCTGCCTTCCTTTTTCGCCCCCTCGATGATTTCGCTCAGGGTGGCCGCGCCTGCCAATTGTGAATCGAAAATCGGTCCAAAGTGCAATGCCATCGTGAGGGTCGTCACGAGCGCCGTCGCGTATCCTATGGAATGAGACATTTGGAACCTCCCGCGTAATAGGTTACCGATTGGCTGAACTGTAAGCGCAGTACTCCCGTGCACTTCACCTTGTCTTCTTAGGCGTTTGCGATCGACGGCGCGGCGCGGGCCGGGAATACCATAATGTCGGCAGCAGGCACCCGCAACGTTACTACGCCTTCATTCTGCTCCGGGGCGGCGCGGTTCTTGCCGATAAGTTGACGCTCGCCCGCGAGCGCGGTGAACACAAACTGGTCGCCGAGAAACGTGCTCGAATGAATTCGAGCGCTAAAGACATTGGAGTCGCCGTTAGTGCCGGCGCCGCTGGAAAACAGCAGGCATTCGGGGCGAAAACCGAGCAGGATTTTTTCGCCGGGCCGGTGCGAGCCCTCGATATGCAACTTGCCGAGCGGCGACGCGCTGACTCCGGCTTCGATGATTTCGCCCTCGAACCAGTTGACCGATCCGAAGAATTCCGCGACATCGGCGCAATTGGGCTTGTGGTAGATTTCGTAGGGCGCCCCCACCTGCAACAGCTCGCCATTTTGCATCAACGCGATCTTGTCCGCGATGGCCATCGCTTCGATTTGATCGTGGGTGACATAAAGCACCGTGGAGCCGAGTTGTTTAGCCAACTCCCGTATCTTGCCGCGGACTTCTTCGCGCAGGCGCGCGTCAAGGTTGCTGAGCGGCTCGTCCATTAAGAGCAGGCGGGAGCTCACGGCAATGGCGCGGGCCAGAGCGACCCGCTGTTGTTGTCCGCCGCTCAGCAAAGTCGCCGGGCGCTCCGCCTGTTCTTCTAATTGCACCAGGCGCAGCGCCTCTTGCACCCGTTGGGCGACCTGGTTTCGGGGCACGCGCTGGGAGCCTTCGGCCAGCGGCAGAGCGATGTTTTGCCAGACGGTTAAGTGGGGCCACACGGCGTAGGATTGAAAAACCATTCCAAGTTTGCGTTGTTGGGGTGGGACCCAGGTAGGTGGGTCGTCGGATGAGACCAGCCGACCGGCAATGCGGACTTCACCGCCGTCGGGCGTCTCCAGGCCGGCGATGCAGCGCAACAAAGTGGTTTTTCCCGAGCCGCTGGCGCCGACGATTACGAATAACTCGCCCTCGGCGATTTCGAGATTGAGGGATTTGAGGGCGGCGACCACGCCGTCGCTGACTTTAAAACGTTTCTGCAAGCGGCGGATTGAGATCATCTTTTTCGGTTTCTGGTTTCCAGTTTTTGGTTTCTAGTTGACAGCAACGATCAACCAGAAACCAGAAATTAGGAACCGGAAACAGCCGCGCCTCGGCCGAACGCTGACAGAACTGCGGAATCCTCGAACGACGATTTCAGCGGTGAATCAGCGATACTCCGCGCCAGGAAGCGGATTATTGACGGCTTCTTCCAGAGTGGTGGCCCGCTTCCATTCACTGGCCGGACGACTCCGTCCGTCAGGGCCGATCTGATCCATCGCGGCATAAATTTCGATCTTGAAGCCGTCCGGGTCGTAAAATTCGAGCCCAGGATTGCCGCCTGGCCCGCGCCGGCCTTCATAGAAAATGGTGATCCCTTTAGATTTTAAAAAGTCGCGAATCTTAAAAAGCTCGGAGACCGTCGGCACTTCCAGCGCCATATGATCGAACCCGACCTGGCCCCGCTTGGGTAGTTCATTTTTTTCGGTGGCTTGAATTAGAGCGATCGTGTGGTGATCAGTGCTATTGCGGAAAAACATCATGCCATTTTCGTTCTTGTCGGAGAATTTGAAACCCATGACATCCGTCCAGAATTTAGTGCTCCTCTCGATATCGCTGACGCTCAGCACCACATGGCCAATCTTTTTAATTTTGATGGGAGTTTGTTCTTCCGCCATAGATGGCTCCTTTCTGCTCACGCGCGCCGGCTTGCCGCCGCCTTTAAGGTAGGGAACTTTTATCACGGAAAAAATTCGAAGGCAAAGTGGAAAAGTGGAGCTTAGCCGCCGAATTTTTGGACCAGTTTCCGGCCGTATTGTCGTAGAGATCCAACCGACGAAGAGCGCCGTTTGAGCATATCCAAGCGGATTATCTTCCATTGGATGCTCTTGGCGAGTGCTTTTCGCTCGCCTTCGTCTTCGACATGTTTCAGCAGGTCCTCAAGTGTGTGGACATCCTTGAGCAGTTCGGCCTCCGGCGGCAGGACGTGCGCGTTCTTCAGCACTTTGTAGCCGATACGCAGGTCTTCCGGAACCCAGCTCAAGTCTTCCAGCTCCAAGGGTTTGCCTTTGCCCGGCAGATTGTCAAACTCGCCATTCCGTTGCGCTTCCAGAATGCGTTGTTCCGCCATTCTTTGAAGTAGCGAAACCGCGCCAGAGGACGGGGTAGGGCGTTTCATGGCTAACCTAGAATCGCAGTTAAAGATTCAATGTTCAAGGTCAACATCGGAGCGAACACTCCTACTCCGAATCAGACCTTGAACTTTCAACGAAGCTTCAGGGCAGGCCTAGTCGACCAAGCTTCAGGGCAGGTATTAAGTCTTGAACTCCGCCTCTGCGAGTTCCTCCGGGGGTTTGACATCACGAAACATGAGATAAAAAGCGATATCGTTGGCTAATTGTAGCGCTCCGCCTAGGAACAGCGGGAGGGTCAGCGAGACGTTCTGCATCAGATAAGTCGAGATTGTCGGACTGATGCCGAAGGGGACCACTCTGGCGAGGCTGGTCACGCCTGCCGCGGCGCCGCGCTCGCTGGATTTGACCATCGCCATAGTGAACGAGGCGCGCAAAGGGTTGTCCATGTAAGCAAAATAGGACCGAACTCCGAGCAGAACCGCCGCCGTCGTAAAGGTCGGCGCAAGCGGAAGGATAAAGTAGATGACCGAGGCAACACCATGAGAGAAGGCCATGGTCCGTACGATTCCCAAATACCGCGCGATGACCGGCGCGCTCAGAAATGAGAACGCGGCGAGAATGTAAGACGCGAAGAATAAAACGCCCAAAGACTTAAGTTCCACGGCAAAGCGCAGGAAGAACCAGTAAGACACCAGAGAACCCGCAAGTCCCGCGCCGAAATTGTCGATGAACGCCAGCCCGGACATTTTGGTTACGAAGACGCCGGTGCTCTTGGAGATTTTTTTCTCGACCTTGGCCGGTTGATGCTCTTCGTCGATGAGACGATAGATGAAAAACAGCGCGATGCTAAACAGAATAGTCAGAACGAACAGCGGCCGGTAGGATGCGACGACTTCCCATCCGAAGCTCTCTTGCAGGTACTGTGGTGCGCCGGAGCCCAACGCGCCTACGGCGCCCATCATGGAACCCACAAAAGAGTTCATGGCGAAGACCCGATTCCGCGTCTCGGGACTGCACTTCTCCGCGAGCAGCGCCTCTTCCGCCGGATTAAACGGGCCGCCGCCGGAGCCGCCTCCGCCCGACCCGCCCGCGCCGACATTGGCGATGATGACAGCCAGGAGAATGAAGGCGAGTCCGGTAAAAAACACCAAAATCACATTGGAGACAATCGTCAAGAGCGCCAGCAGCATGAGAATGTTGCGTCGGCCGTAACGATCGGACAAGTAACCCCAAACTGCCGTGAGTAGTGCGCCCGTCAAATAGGCAACGGAGAAAATGACACCGACCATAATAGTCGAATAGCCGATGCGGTCCAGGTAAATCGCGAACACGACATTCAAGTAAGAGAAGGCGAAGGCACGGAGGCCGCGTGAGGCCATCAATAGTTTGGCGTCACGGTGGAGATTTCGAAACACGGAGATCACTATGTAGCCGGATTATTCATGAGATTACGTCCGAGGAGCAAGCCTCTCTGATCGCGGCCAATGGGCCAGTACCTTGAGGCGAACGGCGAACATACCTAGTAGCGCAATTATCGAGGACAGAATGCAAATCACCGCCGAGAATCGCACGAGTCGGCGTAACACTGTACTCCCGTGTCCGCTCTCTACGAGGCTCACTCCTCCGACTACAAACTGCGCGCGTTTTCTCCGGGCATGCATCGTCCGGGCTAGATAGCTGGTTCGTTAACGTCACCGCTCAAGGTTATTCGTGTAGTGGCACATATCTGAGCGGTGCGACCTTAAACCTTGAACTTTGAACATTGAACCTACTTTCCGCGTTCCTCCGGAGGTTTCACGTCGCGGAAGAGGATGTAGAAAACGCAGTCGTGGAATAACTGTAACAAGCCACCGAGCGCGATGGGAACGTTAAGCGAAAACGCCTGCATCATATACGCCGATAAGGTCGGGCTGATGGTCACCGGGACGTGGCGCGAGAGCGTTGTAATACCCGCCGCGGAACCTCTGTCCTCGGGTCGCACAATGCCCATGACAAACGAATTTCGGAGCGGATTGTCCATATAAGCGAGAAATGATCGCAATACCGTCATGCTCGCGCCCACGAAAAACGTCGGCGCCAGCGGCAGGCAAAGGTATAAAATAGACGCGAGGCCGTGAGAAAACGCCATAGTCCTGACGACGCCCAAATGGCGCGCGATAATGGGTGCGGCAAGAAACGATAATGCCGCCAAAAAGTAGGACAGAAAAAACATGAAGCCGAGCGCCTTGAGTTCAACGCCGAAACGGAGAAAGAACCAATACGCGATGAGCGGCCCCACTAAGCCCGCGCCCAAATTGTCGATCATTCCGAGCAGCGAGATTTTAGTTACAAAGCCAAAGCGAGTTCGCCTCGTCTCGATCTTCTTTGTCGGCGCGCGCGGCTGATGACGCTCGGTTATGTTGCTGTAAGCGAAAATGAGGCCCACGCTGAACAGGATCGTCAGGGCGAAAAGAGGTTTGTAAGACGACACCGCGCTCCATCCCCGGCTCTCCTGAAGGTGCTGCGGCAGGCCGCTGAGCAACGCCCCTAGTGAACCCATGATCGAGCCGACGAATGAATTGGTGGAAAAGACGGTGTTGCGCTCTTC
>DATACQ010000562.1:0-3926 GCA_036258955.1 Binatia bacterium | reverse complement strand
GAAAGGCGGCGGCGGTGTACGCTTTGTTGAACGCCAGCTCGGCGGAATTGGCGTCGGCACCTGACATTCTGCCGACCGCGATGGGCGCGCCGGCTTCGTCCACCACCGCGGCGCTCACCGCCAGCCCGAAGAGCTCAGCATACTCGTGAGCCGCCCGGACCATGGCTGACGCCGTTTCGAAAGAGACCGGACCTACGGCTGCTTTATTTTTGCGGAAGAAGGCCGCATTGATTTCTATGTAACTGGCGTACTCAGGGGGAATGTCGACATCTTTGAAGATGGCGTCCACCGGACAAACGATCTCGCACTGTTCGCAGTCAATGCAGACTTCCGGATCGATGTAGAACTGCGGCGCGCCGGGAGTCGTGTGGATGCAGGCCACCGGGCACACATCGACACATGCGCCGTCGTTGGTGCACAAATTCGTGATTACATAAGGCATTTGTATCTCCACACAGCTGCTCAAAAATATCAGGGACTACACACCTCAGATGTTTCGGTTTCCGCGAGTCTCGGGTTTGACTGGAACCGAAACTCGGAACTCGAAACTGCGTAAGCGCAGGCTTAACCGTCGGGGCTCAGCGGCAGGTCGGTCCGGATGACATTAGCCAAGTGTACGTTGGTGCCGAACTTGTGCGTCACGAGCCGCCCGTTCGCATTCAGCCGTCCCAGCCCGGCCGCGGCAGCCATCTTTTCGGCGTCCGGATCGGGCGCAGCGCTGGCGCGAAAACCCAATTCTCGTATCCACGCGCTCAAAACAAAAGTGATGAAGAGTCCGTTCTGCACGGGCACTTGTCCGCCGATGCCCGGCGCTGTACGGGGATCATAGTCCGCGCGCACGGCGCAGATGACTGCAAAAGGGTAGGGTTCATCGCCGGCGGCGCCGTTGCTGTCGAGTTTTACGATGCCCACCAATGCGGCGCCGAAATACTCGGCCATTCCCTTGACATGGCTCGAAGTGATTTCTGGGGTATGCAGCTCTGCTTTAGTAGGAAAGATGTTGCCCTCCGGCGCATTACGGATCATCTCCGTGACCGTGTTCGCTAGATCCGCCGGGGGTGTGTTGATGAAAAAATCCCAGTAAGGATCGGCCCGGTGAGAGTCTTTCCCGAACCAGGGAATCTTCAGCGGCCCAAAGCGCACAGAGCTAGGCCCGTTTGACAAAGCGGTTGGTATTTTCTTTTAGCGGCGCATAGTAGCCGGCGTTCCCAGCCACCGCGCCACCCTTACCCTCGTGAGAAGCCGTGCAGCCGGCTACCGTGCATGCCTGGTCTCCCGGCTTCACGCCAGAATCGTAGCTAAGCCAACGCACGCGACCGCTGCGAGTAACCCCCCAGAAGCGATCATCGATCCATTTAAGCGCTCCGACTAGAGCCGGACGCGCCAGTATTGGGCAGGTATGCAGGCACCACGTCGCCAAGCTGTGCCACCACACATCCGGTTTGGTAAACGGGCAAACCGCGGCACAGGTGAGACAACTTCCCCAATATTCGTGCACGTACGGGCGCAACTTATAGCAAGTGAGCCAGTTGATCTTGTATTTTTCGATGCCGTTGTGAACGACCTTGTCGCCGAACGGGATGCTGTTGGTCGGACAAGTGTTGGCGCACTTGCGGCAGATTTTGCAAAAATCCTCAACGCCGATGTCTACCGGCTCGTCTGCGACGAGAGGTAGATCGGTTAGGATCGGGTCAGGCATGTGGATCCGTGCGCCAAAGTTCTTGTTGATGACGAGACCATTTCTACCGAGCTCGCCGATTCCTCCAGCCACCCCCGCCGCCTGAGGAGTGACGACGCCGCGCAGCGCCGTGTAACCGAGTTCTTTGATATAGCCCTCGAGCGCTTTCAGAATCAAAACGCCCTTCATTTGCGAGACATGGTAGGCGGCATCGCCGATATGATGCCGGTGCGCCTGAAGTTTGTTGTAATCCCAGGCCGTGGTCGCCTGAATGACGTAAGGAAATCGTCGCACCAAATCCTCGGGGCTGTCGTGCTGATAACTGTCTTCGGCCGTCCCATCCTGCACGTAGCGGCTGCCGGCGTACAAGAAAGAAGGATGCGCTTTGGCGATGCCGACGACGTCTGCGCCCATGTAAAGGGCGACCGCCTTGATGTGGCGGGTCATTGCAGCGGGATCGTCTACTGAGACACGCCTCGGATTAACCTTACCCTTCGTCGAGCGGTTGATGAGATTCGTCAAAAAATGTCTTCTGTCGGCGAAGTGATTGGGTGCCGAAACCCGTGTCAAAGGGTCTTTAGAGACGGTATTCCGATACCAGTTGAAGAGAGGTTTCCCAAGTTCGCCCCGCTGATTCTTTGGGTGGGGCGACTGGTTCATATCAACGTTCACGTGCGGACCGACGAACCGCACGGATCTGCCGAGATACGGAGGAGGCGCAGTGCCGGTCGCAGAGTCGGTGTTTGCCGGTTCGGTTGTCGTTGTTTCG
This sequence comes from Binatia bacterium, assembly GCA_036258955.1. Taxonomy (GTDB): domain Bacteria; phylum Desulfobacterota; class Binatia; order UBA9968; family UBA9968; genus DATACQ01. The sequence continues at coordinate 1,479 of DATACQ010000562.1, read as the reverse complement.
CTCACAGCCATCGATGGCCCCCTCGTCTCAGTTCGGTTTTGAGTTTCGCTTTCAGTTGTAGTTTACTCAAGTCCCTGGCCCATTACTATGCTCGAAGGACGGGTAAGGGTTAGCCTCAGGCGTATGAACTGAGTGCGATTTCGGCGCAGCGCTGGTCCTGTTCATCCGTGCCGCCCGCGACAGCGACGGCCCCTACGACGTTGCCTCCTTCGATGATCGGAAGCGCTCCGCCGCCCGGCATAATCCGACCGTTGCTCGATACAACCAGGCTCTGAAACCACGATTGATTCGCGAGCCCAGACAGCTCCTTTGTGGGTTGCTGAAAACTGGCGGCGGTATATGCCTTGTTGAGGGCTATGTCCACAGTAATCGGGCGGGCCTTGTCCATGCGGCCCAAAGCGATCATGCGACCGCTTTGATCCACTACCACCGCAGTCACGGCAATATCCAACTGTGCCGCCTGCACGTGCGCGCTACGCACCATCTCAATCGCCTTATCTCCCGGGATCGCCATCTGCCCTAACCTTCCTCTTCGCCCCTGAAGTCCGATCCTTACTCTAGCAGAAACCTCCCACTCAAAGTCAAGGTGCGCGATTGTTTTGTTGCGTCACGACGGTGCGAGATGATAAGAAACGAGCAGAATAGGAGGTGTATATGATGAAGCTACTTTCCTACGGCCCTTGACCGTACGCCCACAGGACAAGGCTTGTCCTGGCCGAAAAGCGTCTGAATTATGATCTCGTCGAATGTGATCTCAAGAATAAACCAAAGGAACTTCTGGAGCTCAATCCTTATGGAAAAGTTCCAGTGCTGGTGGACGACGGGACGGTTGTTTACGAGTCTGCAATCATCAATGAATATCTCGAAGAAAAATATCCGGAAGTACCGCTGATGCCCAAAGATCCTGTACAGCGCGCCCGCGCGCGAATCTGGATCGATTACGCTAACACCCGCCTGCAGCGTGCCGGTGGTAATATCGCGCACGACTACGAGGTGGACAAGTCCAAAGAAGAGTTAAAACAGTATCTGGCGACCCTGGACGATCAATTGCGCAACCGTGAATACATAGTGGGGAACTACTCCCTTGCGGATATTACTTATATTCCGTTTTTCACCCGGCTCGAGCGCTACCAGGCAACCATCGATGACAAGGTCCCGCATGTGAAAGCGTGGATGGAACGGCTTCTGGCGCGACCTGCAGTCAGAGCGACACCCTAATGCCGCTGACACGATGCCGATCGATCACTCCCGGTTGAGGTGCGACAGCGCAGGTAAGCGCACTTCATCTTGCACGCGCCCCAGGCATGAGCGTTTGGCGCCGCGCTGGAACTGCCCGTTGGCTACCACCCTGCGGCAATTTCATCACGGCGCCACGCTCATTTGCAGTTTCTTCAGGTTCCGAATTGCGGGCTAGAGACTCGCCTCGGCTGACTGCGCAGCGAGATGAACCCGTTAAAAACCCTGCACGATGCGCTCTTC
>DATACQ010000561.1:0-1630 GCA_036258955.1 Binatia bacterium | reverse complement strand
GCAGGTTGCAGCCGCTCGGACAACGCGAAGAGTTACATGATTTTTCACGCCCTGTCAGAAATTCTGGTCACATTTTGGTCACAATCCACGCCCGCCCGAATCAACCCTCATACTTGCCTTCATGTCAAATTCGACATATAGTTTAGATCATGAACGGCACCGATAAGCCACTCGTCTGGCTGCATGGCGAAATCAAGACACCGCCGTTCACCTCAGAGGCGCGGCTGGAAGCGGGCTTGCTGTTACGGCGCTTGCAACGAGGCGAAAATCTCGGGCTGCCGCAATCAAGACCGATGCCCGGCATCGGCGCGCATTGCCATGAGTTGCGGGTGCGCGACAGAAACAAGATTGGCGCATTATTTACCGGATTGATGAGGATGCAATTGTCATTGTCGAGGTCTTCAATAAGACCACTCGAACCACGCCCCAAGAGGTAATCGCAAACTGCCAAAGGCGTTTGCGAATGTACGACGAGAGCTAGTAAGGAGTACGAGAATGAGAAAGGCAAAGCGCGCGCGGCTAGAGGCGAAAGGATGGAAGGTCGGCACGGTGGCTGAATTCTTGGAGCTGACGCCGGAAGAATCCGCCCTCATCGAGATTAAGCTGGCGCTCTCGCGCCGCCTGCGCGAGCGCCGGCAGAAGCGGATGACCCAGGCCCAGCTTGCGGAAAAGATTCAATCGAGTCAATCACGCATCGCCAAAGCTGAAACGGGGCATAGTTCGGTCTCGTTGGAATTGCTCGTGCGCGCCATGCTCGCTACCGGTGCAAGCCCAAAAGAGATCGGCAAAGCGATTGCGGGCGATCAGAAATAGCAGAGTTCTGACTCTGAAACGTCAAGACCGAAGCTCGCAAGAACGGTGCGCAGGCAAGCGGGCACACAGGAGTGTGGCGTCTCCTGCTTATGGAAGAGAGGTTTCGATCTCGGCACGGCGCTCTTCGTAGAGGGAATGGGCGCGGACGTTCATCTCTTCAAACGAGGTCACTGAGGTGACTTCTTCTGACGTGGCGCTGATCAGCGCCTCCCCGACTTCGCCGATGGAACCGATTGTCGCGTAGGCGAGCAAGACGGGGACGCGCCAAATCTGCGCCGCCCGGTCAAACGTCGGATGACCAGCGGTGAAGCAGTGCGGCAGATGGTCGAGCAAGAAGCCGTTGGTCGCCGCTTGCGCTTCGAGAGCAGTGGTTTTTGGTACGGTGTTCGCAACCATAACAGCTACTACTTTAGCGCATCTCCTTACTGCTCTCACGCGCAAGATCGCGGCCAAGCGCAGCATCGTTGGCGAATGCCTCACGTCTCGAAGTGATAGCGAAATCTCTATGGCTGACGCATTCGGCAAGGGAGCCAAGAGCGATCTCCACATGTGCATCCGCAAACTCCCATGGGCAAGAGCGTCAGGGCGCTCGGAGGTCGCGGGTTCGAGTCCCGTCGGCTCCGCCACTAACCAGTAAGCGCCTGTGTCCTTTTAGATGCGGGCGCTTACTTTTAGCGCGAATTTGCAGCCGTTCGAGGAATCGCTAAGAGTGCTTTATGTGCGCCTGTATCGCCCTAAATACCCCTCTCTTGCTCCTTGAGTTCCCCCACATAAAAACCTTGGCAACAACATACTTGACTCACCAGCGGCGGATATT
>DATACQ010000560.1:0-3085 GCA_036258955.1 Binatia bacterium | reverse complement strand
GCGTACGGCGCTGGTGGAGGGAATGTAGCCCGCCGTTACGCGCATCGCGGCAGCATCTAAGGTCGATTTTTGACTCTGCCATATGCGTAGTACGATGTTGTCATGCTGAGCGGAGCGAAGCATCTCGTCTTTGAAACAGCTCCGAAGCGAGATTCTTCGGCTGCGCCTCAGAATGACACCGTAGTAACAGCGTATTATGACCGTCAGGGATAGTGGGATTGACCCTCGATGCAGTCGCGAAACGGCTGACTACATTCCCTCCACAAGTGCCGTGCGCAGCAGATCGATCGCGTTCAACGTCATTCGGGTGCGGTCGTATTCACCGCGCCCCGCCATCGTGCTCGTGAACCGTCTGAAGTTTTTGCCGTCGGTCAGGGACGTGTAAGTTTCACCGCGCGCGAGGTTTTGAATCAAACTACTGCTGGGATCTGGAATCGAATGTAGCGCCAGGCCAAAGTCGCTACCCGCCTGCGCGCGCGCGCACCAGGCAAGCTCGTCGGTCAGCGCCGCCGGATTTTGCATAATCTCATCGATGTGATCCGGCTGGCGAACATGCCCCAAGCAAGCGCGCAGCGATGACTTGCCATTGCTTACAAACCCGGCGAGAAAATGCTCCGGGCTGGCAGTCTGGATCCGCTCCGCCAAAAGCCCGCAACTCACGTCTTCATAGACGGCAACGGTTCTATTCCGTTCGCGAAGAAGGCGGCCGACGACGTTTTCCATGGTCTCTTCGTCGGTGCCAAAGATTGCCGGGCCGAGCAAGCTTCGCACTTCGGCCTCAATGGGCGCAATCATTTTTAACGCCTCTTCACGATTGGCCGCCTTGGCCGCGATGCGCACATTGACCTGCCCGGGAAGCGCCAGCACACCAACGGTGGGGTTTACAGAATTTGCAATCAGGTGGCCGACTTTATCATCCACCGCGCTTTCACCTACCCCGATGATTTTGAGCACGCGATAATGTATGACTTCAGTAAGGTTGAACTTTTTGCGCAAGTACGGCTCCACCTCGTTTTCGAAGAGCCACTTTAGCTCCACCGGCACACCCGGAAGGGAAAAAATCACGCCGCGCGGGTCCTCGACAATGAAACAGGGAGCGGTGCCGTTCGGGTTATGGACTCTGATCGCGCCGTCCGGCATGAACGCTTGGCGGCGATTGTTGGGAGTCATCGATCGGCCGCGACGCTTGAAGTGGCTCTCTACCCATTCGAGCATCGTCTCATCGAAGACCAGGTTTCGGCCCGTGACCTCGGCGACTACCTCGCGCGTCAGGTCATCTTGGGTGGGACCGAGCCCACCGCTGGTAATGACAATATCAGCGCGCTCTAAGGCGCGCTGGATCACCTCTTTCATACGAGCGGGATTGTCACCCACGACCGACTTGAAATACAGGTTTACGCCCAAAGCCGTTAGCCGCTGCGCCATCCAGGCAGAGTTGGTATCGACGATTTGGCCGAGCAACAGCTCCGAGCCGATGGCCACGATCTCTGCATTTGCCATGAGCGATTTTTCTCCGGGACTCTCGATGAAATTTATACCTTAGCCGGTGCTGTAGACTCAAGCCGATGCAAAGCCGCATGACGTACCTGTCTATGAAGGATTGCGCAAAAATTTCAACAGCGACATCGGCACACCGGGAGGTGTAACCGGCAGCATGTGAGGCCGCGGAACTAAGCTTGTCACGTTGTGTTCAAACCGTTCAAGCTGTTCAAGCGGTCCATCCCTGAGCTTGCAAAACGGTGGGCGTTGGAACCAGTGAAACTTTTGGAGCGCTTGGAACAATGAATTCGTCAGGAGACGTCCATAGCGCGAACGGACTTGCTCCCGGCGCAATCATGCAGCTGCGCGTGCCGCGCTTGTCCGCCCCGCGCTTCTTTGCCACAATGCATCCATGAATATTCTCGTCTCCAATGACGACGGCATTCAATCTGAGGGCCTGACGATGCTCGAAGAAGCGCTTCGCCAGGTTGGTGAAATTTATACTGTTGCCCCTGACCGCCCTCAAAGCTCGATGAGTCATGCTTTGACATTGCACCGGCCACTGCGGGTTCAAGAACTCAGTCCCAATCGTCTTGCCGTGGATGGAACGCCGGTGGACTGCGTCAAGCTCGCACTAACCGGTCTTCTATCGGTTAAGCCGGATCTGGTGGTGTCCGGAATCAACAAGGGACCCAATCTAGGTGACGATATCATCTATTCGGGCACGGTCTCCGGCGCCATCGAGGCAGTTTTGCTCGGCATTCCCGCCATTGCCGTGTCCCTCGTTACGTTCAAAGATTTCGATTTCCGAGCAGCGGCGGAGTTCTCAGGTGCATTGGTATCCCAGATTCAACAATGCGCTATCCCACGTCAAACTCTGCTAAATGTCAACGTGCCGCCGCTGGCGAAAGAAGAACTCAAAGGCTGGCAGCTCACCCGGATGGGGAAGCGCCACTACAGTGAAAACATTGTTGAAAGAGTTGATCCGCGTGGCGGCAAGTACTACTGGATTGGCGGCGACGATTTAGGCTTCGCTCAGGACGAGGGCACTGATTGCGTCGCGGTACATGAAGGCTATATTTCGGTCACGCCATTGCAAGTCGATCTGACCAATTACAACTTGCTCAAGAACAGCTGTCTCCCACAGTTTAGCTGGCCTTGAAACCCATGTTTGAAGAAGATTCGCAGCCGATCGTCAGAATCGATAAATGGCTCTGGGCAGCGCGGTTTTTCAAGACTCGAGGGCTTGCCGGTGAAGCCGTCGCGGGAGGTTTAATAGAAATCAACGGCAGCCGCTCTAAGCCGAGCAGGACGGTTCGTCCCGGAGATCAGCTAACCATCCGCCGCGGCGGCTACGAATGGACCGTGATCGTAAGGGACGTCTCCAAGCTGCGTGGTCCTGCGGTGCAAGCCCAAGCGCTGTATGAGGAAACCGAAGAGAGTGTGCAACGGCGCCAGGCTGCAATGGCACAAATGAGATTTGAGCGCCCGCCGGAATTTGAGCTTCCGGGACGCCCGTCCAAGAAGGACCGGCGGGCGATCGCACGGTTTACAAAGCGAAGATGGTAGCCGCAGTGGTCGTGCGGCAGGCTGATCTGGGCACCGC
>DATACQ010000559.1:0-4859 GCA_036258955.1 Binatia bacterium | reverse complement strand
TGCCATCGCCAACGGCTATGCGCGCGCCACCGGAGAGATCATGGCGACCGGCTTGCACAACGTCGTCGGCCTGCAGCACGCCAGCATGGCGATTTTTAACGCATGGTGCGACCGCACGCCGATCTTGAACTTGGGCGGCGGTGGCCCGCAGAACACTATCAACCGGCGCTCCACAGATTGGGTGCATACCGCGCTGGTTCAGGGGCAGGCCGTGCGCGAGTACGTCAAATTCGATGATCAGCCGGCGACCGTTGAGGCGGTGCCGGAATCCTTTTTGAAGGCGTATCGCATAGCCATGACCGAACCCCGCGGTCCCGTCTATGTGTGTCTCGATACTGACGTGCAAGAAGCAAAAATCACTACTCCGATGATAGTGCCGGACGCGCGGCTCTTCCGGCCACCGTCAGGTCCCGCAGCCAATCCGGAGTCCTTGCTCCGCGCCGCGCAGATGCTCGCGGCTGCCGCTTGGCCGGTAATCATCGCCGGAGAAATCGCGCGCAACCCGAAAGCGCTGCCGGCCTTGCTCGATCTTGCCGAACTGCTTGGGGCGCCCGTCATTGATGCCGACGGGCGTTATGCCTTCCCGAGCACGCATCCGCTAAATCTCACTAGCGCGCGCGAAGAAGCGCTTCGCGATGCGGACGTCGTACTTGCGCTCGACGTGCCGAGTTTGGGCGTGCCCCTGGGTCCCTCCGTCCGTGAGCGCGGGAATTTTGCGCCCGCAATTAAGCCATCAACGAAGATTATCCACATTACGTTGCTCGACCTCGAACGTCAGAGCTGGGTAAGTGATAACATGTGGCTCCTGCCGGTGGCCGTACCGATTGCCGCGGATACGGCGGTGGCGCTGCCGCAGCTTCTAGCCGAACTCCGGGACCGCGCCGGTTCCGACCCGAGCATCGGCCAGCGCGGGCGCGAGCGGCGTTTGAAGGTCGAAGGCATCTACGCCGCCGCACGCAAGAAAAGCCAGGAGTGGATCGAGAAAACGTGGGATGAAAAGCCTATATCCCAGGGCCGGTTCTTTAGCGAAATTAACAGACGAGTTCAGAATCGCTCATGGGCGTTGGTATCGTCCCACGGCCGGCGCTGGCGGGAGGCTATCGATGTGACCGAGCCGGCCCACGGTATGGGCGGCGGTCGGGGAGGTGGGGTTGGCTACGGCCTACCATCATCGATCGGCTCCGCGCTGGGCTTTAGGGGCAGCGGTCGGCTATGCGTGAGCATTATCGGTGACGGTGATTTCTTGATGACCTCCAACGCGCTGTGGACGGCGGCGAAGTACGACATCCCAGTGCTGGTAGTGGTCCTGAACAATCATTCCTATTATAACGACGAGGAGCACCAGGAACGCATGGCGCGCTGGCGCAGTCGTCCGGTCGAGCGCAAAGGCATAGGCATCCGCATTGAAGATCCGGTGCCCGACATTCCGGCGATCGCGCGGGCTCTACATGTGCAGGCTTTTGGGTCCATCACCGAGCCGGATGCCATCGGTTCAGCCCTGGACAAAGCGATTGAGATAGTCGACAGCGGCAAGCCGGCGGTAGTGGATATCGTGACCCAACCGAGATGAGGGGAGCGCGACCATGGACAAATTGATTGAGCAAAGTTTGATCGCACTGTTGGCCAGGGAAGGCTTGCAACCGAAAGAAGGAGATTTGAAAGAATTCGAAAAGATCATTGAGCTTTACGTAGGTAATCTCAAAGAATTACACTCGGTCGATCTCGGAAGCGAAGAACTCGCGCCGGTGTTCAGGCCGGAATGGACGAGCAAATAACCCAGGCGAGATTCTTCGGCTTCGCTCAGAATGACCCACTCGGTTTCGTGGTTACTGCTGTCATCCTGAGCGGCGAAGGATCTCAATTGGCTCAAATGACGAAGGTTGCGCAGCCCGCGCTACCCAAGGAGTTTCCCCATGGCAATCACGGAAAAACCGCTCTACTACTTATCGATTCATGAAGCGCAGCAGCTGATAGCGAGCCGCAAGCTTTCGCCGGTTGAGCTCACACGCGCGGTGCTCGACCGCATCGATGCCATCGACGGGAAGCTCCACGCCTACATCAATGTGATGGCGGATAGCGCGATATCCGAAGCAAGGGCAGCGGAGGATGAGATCCAAGGTGGCCATTGGCGCGGGCCGATGCACGGCATCCCGGTAGCGGTTAAAGACCAACTGGACATCCGGGGCGCGCCCGCACGCGTACGCCAATTCACGAGGGGAGTGGGCGACGCCACCGCAGTCAGGAAATTGCGCGAGGCGGGCGCAGTGATCATGGGCAAACTGCACATGAGCAGTATGCCCGGTCCCGAATTGCCCCAGCCGCGTAATCCATGGAACACTGAGCACATTACGGGGGGCTCGAGTACTGGTTCGGGGGCATCGGTTGCTGGCGGTCTCTGTCTGGGTTCACTTGGCGAAGACACCGCCGGGTCGATACGCAACCCTTCGTCGTTCTGCGGTATCGCGGGGCTCAAAGGAACGTATGGGAGGGTCAGTCGCCACGGATTAGCGCCGCTCAGCTGGTCACTGGATCATTGCGGGCCCATGGCGCGGGTGGTTGAAGACCTGGCGCACATGTTGAATACGGTGGCCGGCCACGATCCCAAAGACCCGACGTCGAGTAGCACGCCCACTGACGATTATACCCGAGCGCTGCGGCCGGACGTTAAGGGCATGGCCATTGGCGTGCCGCGCGACTATATCGACCAATGCGCGCCGCGCACTGAAGCGATTGTTCTAAAGCGGGTTGATGAAGCGATCGAAGTATTGAAGTCTCTGGGCGCCCGGATCGAGGAGGTGAGAACTCCGACGCTGAAACTGGCGACCATCGCCAATGCAGTCATTTACTACAATGAATTTTGGGCGGCGCACAAAAGCGCTGCGGCGGAGGTGCTGAGAAGCGGCGCTGCACAACGGCGCGCGCGGATCTATCTCGGTCTTCTGACCAATTCCGCTGATTATATCCAGGCGCAGCGCATCCGCAGCCGCTGCCGCGCCGAACTCGCCGAAGTTTTCCAAACAGTGGAGTGCTTGGCGATGCCGAATCAAGCCGGTCCGGCGCCCCGGGTGAAGGACGTAGGTCCGATTGATACACTTTTCAAGCACGTGGAACCGGAATTTCACGGCCCATTCAATCTAACGGGCTTGCCGACGTTGTCCGTGCCCTGCGGTTTTTCTGAAAACAATCTGCCGATCTCATTGCAAATCGTCGGCAAGCCTTTTGATGAGGTCACTGTCTTGCGCGCCGGCTACACCTACCAGCAGCATATGAAGTGGTACGAGAAGCGGCCGGCAATTTGAAAGGCGTGAGACGTGAGAAGTTCGTATTTGTGGTCGTGCTCGTGTTCAATAACACGAGCACGAGAAACGAGCACGGCTAATCGCGGATAAAGCAGATTGGCATTGTTTCAGCAAACAGCGTGACTAGTGGAGGGTAGTTCGATGGACATCAAAAGAATCAATCCGCGGGAATGGAACAGCAATGCCGCTGTGTTTGGCGATCTGGTTTTCCTCTCGGGCATGGTTGCTGATGACAAGTCACAGGACATGAAGGGGCAGACGGCCCAGGTGCTAAAAAAGATCGATGCGGTACTGGCCCAAGCGGGCACCAACAAATCTCGTATCCTGAGCGCGACGGTTTACATGGCCGACGCCTCACAAAAGGATGCGATGAATGAGGCCTGGATGGCGTGGGTGGATAGAGTTAACCTGCCGACGCGTACCGCCGTCGGTGCCGACCTGACGCCGGGAACGATGGTGGAGATCACCATATGCGCCGCGAAGTGACGAATAAAGAGTCTCGTGTCTCGTGTCGAGGGTCTGGGGTTTAGATCAAAAACTCGCGAGGTGACTCTAGACCCAAGACTAATCTCGGCCGCCTTCGACCTGGGGCGCACTCCATCGCCGGGGCCTGTGGCTAGCATTGACCCGCAGCCGTTTTCATTGTCACCCGCTCCCCAAAAGCAAAGTAGAGTGCTATCTTAGGCGGCATGCCACGAACGCCACTGGACGCGTTGGATCTGCCGCTCTTTGCTGCGGCGCAACGGTCTTTTCTTTCCGTTAGCGAGCTCAACGAGATCGTCAAAGAGACTCTCGAGTCGCAGCTCGACGCTTATTGGGTGGTTGGCGAGATATCAAACCTGCGCTTCCCGCCATCGGGCCACTGTTACTTCACGTTAAAAGACAAGAAGAGCCAGATTATGGCGGTTATGTTTCGCCGCCAGGGAGCAGGACTTCGCTTCACGCCTGAAAACGGCATGGAAGTGCTGTGTTTCGGCCGCGTCAGCCTATACGGCGCGCGCGGCGATCTTCAGCTCTATGTGGAAAAAATCGAGCCGCGCGGCCAGGGCGCCCTGTATCTCGCCTTCGAGCAGCTCAAGAAAAAACTCGCCGCCGAGGGTCTCTTCGCCGAGCACAGAAAGCGTCCGCTGCCTTTTCTGCCGAAGTGCATCGGCATCGTAACTTCAGAGAAGGGCGCCGCGCTTTATGACATGCTGCGTATCATCGGTGATCGCTTCCCTGAGCGTCGGGTCGTAGTGCGTGCGGTCAAGGTCCAGGGTGGTGGTGCGGCTCGAGAGATTGCAGCCGGCATTGATGACTTGAATCGCTGCGGGGCTGTGGATGTCATTATCGCCGGGCGCGGCGGTGGCTCGTTGGAAGACCTCTGGGCTTTCAACGAAGAGATCGTTGCGCGGGCGATTTACCGGTCGCGGGTGCCGGTCATTTCCGCAGTCGGCCACGAGGTTGATTTTGGCATTGCCGACTTCGTTGCGGACCGGCGGGCGGAGACGCCCACCGCCGCGGCAGAAATGGTCGTCCCCAAGAAACACGACCTTCAAGAGAGTCTAGCGAGCCTGGACG
>DATACQ010000558.1:0-2067 GCA_036258955.1 Binatia bacterium | reverse complement strand
CCCTTCTGCGCGCGTACGCGGCGCGAATGCATAAGTGTATTGAGAGAGCATGACGCCCTTCGGCCGGTCCGTCGTACCCGAAGTGTAGGTAATCGACGCTAAGTCTTCGGGATCTACTGATACGCTCGGGATTATACTGGCACCACGGGAAACAAAGCTATCCCATGAAACGGCGTTCCGTGCCATACCGGAGCCGGTGATGACAACCTGCTTGAGATCCGGGCAGTTGGCGCGCACGGAATGGATCAATGGCAACAGGTCGGGCGAGGTCATGCAAAACGATGCCTCTGAGTGCTGCAGCACATACTCAGCCTCCTCTGCAGTGTACTGTGGATTCAGCGGCACAAACACAGCGCCGATCTTTGTTGCGGCGAAAACCGCAAAAAGAAACTCGCCGCAATTCGGCAAGACGAGTGCGACGCGATCTCCCTTCTCCACACCCATGTTAAGAAAGCCGTTTGCAACACGATCGACTTCTCTTGCGAACTCAGCATAGCTCCAGCGGCGCTCCTTGAAAGTTAGCGCGAGCTTATGGGGATGATCCTTGACTTGCTCGTCCAGCAAGTCCGTGAGCGTTGCGGGATAGGAGTATGTCATGGCTAGAAGAAGTTCCTGGCTCGCTGCAGCACCGCATCGATCATTCTTCGCGTCTCGCCGAGATAGTTCTCTGGTGTGGCCAATGCCTGCCAGTCGATCGTTCCGTTTTTAAGTACATCAGAGGCCAATAGCTCCACGACTCCGATCAGCGGTTTGTTCTGTGAAACCGCAACAGCGCAGGCTTTTTTTACCAATTCTTCGGCGCTCGACCGCGGCATCGCCTTAGCCAGCGCGAAAACCGCCGCCTCAGCGAGGATCAAATCGTTGCCGCGGGCGATGTTGGAACGCATCGCACTCGCGTCAACCTGCAAATTCTTCGCAAGGTACAGCGCATGTTTGAGCGCGCCGCCGCTCAGCAGCATCATTTGCGGCAGAGTGAGCCATTCGAGCTGCCATCCGTGAGTCGCCCGCTCATGCTCCTGAATCAATGCCTGATGCATCGCCGATAACAGCGAGCCGTTCATCCGCGCTGCCGCGACAATCAACTCACTGGTTATGGGATTACTCTTCTGCGGCATCGTGCTGCTACCGCCTCGCCCCTGTTCAGCCGACTCGCCTACTTCACCGACTTCGGTCTGTGTCATCAGAATGACATCCTGTGCCATCTTTGCGAGACTTCCCGTCATCAGGCTCAGCCAGCCGGCGAACTCGGCAAGATTGTCACGCTGCGCGTGCCACGGCATTTCCGGCGCGGCGAGATTGAGCTCAAGCGCTAGAGCTTCCGCAACCGAAACTCCTCTATCGCCCAGTGCGCTCAATGTGCCCGCCGCGCCGCCGAATTGGACGACAAGCAAGCGCCCGGAGATCTCAGTCAGTCTTTGTGCGTGCCGAATCAATGGCGCGAGCCAGCCGGCAACCTTCAGGCCGAACGTGATCGGCAGGGCCTGTTGGCTATGGGTGCGCCCGGCGAGCAGAGTCGCTCGATGCCGCTCGGCCAGTTGGCACAACTGTCGAGCGAGCTGACCGAGCCTTCTGTGAAGAATTTGGATTACGCCACGCGCCTGCAGAATGCAGGCCGTATCCATGATGTCCTGAGTCGTTGCGCCCCAGTGCACGTATTGCGCCGCCTCGCCGCCTACTTGTTCGCGCAGCTGCTCGATCAGCGCGATGACAGGGAAGCCGGCGCGATTCGTTCCTTTCGCCAGGATCGCGATATCAATTCTGTCGGATTGAGCCTTGGCAATCTGTTCGGCGGCATCGGCAGGAACTATGCCGACCGCCGCCTCCGCGCGGCCCAGCGCGATCTCAACTTCGACCAGAGCGCGCACGTACGCCTCGTCGCTCAGCAACGAGTTGATCTCGTCATCGCTGAAGAGAGGTCCAAAAATTTCTGAATCCAAGGCCGTCGTCATAATGTAGGTACAATTAGCATTCGTTCGGAGGGGGTTTGTCCGCTTGCTTTCACCTCTTCCGCTGGTTGGGCCTGTGTGGCAATGCGCGCGATTATGACGGATGCCACGCTGATCCAGG
>DATACQ010000557.1:0-2176 GCA_036258955.1 Binatia bacterium | reverse complement strand
CCCATTCACCCTCCGCCAACTGTGCAGTTCGATGCGGAATGCCCGCCTCGACAAATCCGATATACGTTTGCCGCGGATTTTTATCGACAATGGCCCGCAAGCGCGTCCCTGCTTCCAATTGCAGATACGCCTGGCGCAGGGCCGAAAACAGCTCTCCCGAGGCGATCGTCGATAAAAATCCGCGGCAAACGTATATGGGATTTGTCGAGGCGGGCATTCCGCATCGAACTACGCAGCTGGCGGAGGGTGAATGGGAGTGGACTGCCACCCGCACGGCGTGGGAGCCGATGGGCAACGGGCCCGGCGTGCATCATGTCGGCATCTCTACAGACGGGCGGCGTCTTTTTGCCGTGGATCGCGAAAGCACGGTGTTCATGTTCGATCTAGCTCGAGCGCGCCTCGTGGAGACGATCAGTGTTAATAAGGGGACGTCGCATCTGGCGGTGCACCCGCGCTCTGGTTACGTCTACGTTTGCGAGCGCAGCACGGACAGCATGGTCCGGCTGGACGGCGAAACTCTTGAGCCGCGCGGCCGGATCGCGACCGGCGAAAGCCCGAACCTGCCGGCCGCCGCAGAAGACGGCAGCGTTGTCATCCTCCCTGGACGCAATGGAGTTCTTACGGTCGCCTACGATAATAATGAGGAACTCCGCTGCCGGAATTTAACCATCGGCGGGCAGCCGAGCGCGGCGACCATCAGCCACAATGGCAGGCGAGCGTATGTACCGGACACGGCCCGGAACCTATTGGTGAGCGTCGATCTGGAAGGCGGAAGCGTGTTGGCTGAAACACCGGTCGGCGATGGTCCCTCTCATCCGATCGTCACGCCGGACGATCGCATGATCTGTGTCGCCAACTCTCGTTCCCACGACATCTCGCTGGTGGACGCGGAGACATTCCAAGTGCTTGCGACGATTCCGAGCGGCGAAGCGGCTCATCAGACGACACTAACGTCGGATGGGAAGCTTCTGCTGGTGGCGAACTTTTTCGAAGATTCGGTGACGATCGTCGATCTGCCGAACAGGAATCGCGTCGCAGTCGTGCCGGTGGGCCCGTATCCGCACGGCCTCGACATGGCTCCGGGCGACCGCTACGCCATCGCCACCCATTTCGGTGATCCCTGGGTCAGCATCATCGATGTCCGCGAGCACAAAGTCGCCGCGCGCGTACCGGCCGGGCTCGGCTCATCGCACACCAGCTTTTCGCCGGAAGGCGAGCGGGCCTATGTTGCCAGCAGCATCGCCAATACGATCACTGTCATCGACTTGAACTGCCTAGAAGCGACCGCTCACATACTCGCCGGAGGATCCTGCTAAGTTTCGATTGTATGCCCATCGATCCCCAATTTGTTTTCTATCGAATTGTTTACCGTCGATGGATGCAGCCGTCGTAATATTCTGACTGAACCATGCGATCATATTCGCAGCCATTGTTTTCGGCGAGGCAGAATGCTGTTTTTGACAGGCAGCCTTCACAAACTGCTTGCCTATGGAATCATTCAATAAGGCCTGAAGGATTTCGTCATGCAACACAAATTGGGTTTACGTCGACTGTTCTTTCGGATCACATCCGCAATTACAGGAAAACATCAGCGTGACTGAAAAAACTTGCCCATACAACCTCGACATAGTCAGTAAGAAGACGTGCTTGAGAGGCACCGCGTTTCTGAGTTGGTAGGCGGTTCGGTACTGCCCAAGAGCGCCTCACGGCCGGGTTCTTTACTCTTGATGTATAAAGATGTATTAACCACGCGGTTCACCGGGTAGCGTCCCACAGTCTGGGATAGATTGAACTACATGACGCGCTTACCCGAAAACCGACCTGAGGAAAAGCACTGGAGTTCCAGCACGCCATTCTGAATGAACGTGCCGGTGAGATTCGTAACGGCGCCGGTCCGCCTGTCGAATCTCGCTGTTCCTTGGATTGTTGCATATGATCCATCAACAAAAAGCACTCCGCCGACAAATCCGCCGGAGCTGGGTCCGGTCAAGTAAGTCTGACCGAACATCGGAAAAGTCGTCCCAGGGGCGAAGTTGGAAGTTAGAGAAACAGTTAGTTCGCTTTCGCTCACGAGTTGCACCCACAAATCCACATTGCTGTTAGCATTAAATTTAACTACGTCAAAATCGCCGCAATACTCCGTGCCGCTGGTCTCTATCTTGAAAATTTCTCCGAA
>DATACQ010000556.1:0-7276 GCA_036258955.1 Binatia bacterium | reverse complement strand
GCGCCCGGATCGTTCAACTGCGCGTGAAGACGCTTTCACCGCGCGATTTCCTCGAGTTCGCGCACGCGGCCAAACAACAGGTACAGGAGAGCGAATGCCGGCTTATCGTCAACGACCGTTTGGACATCGCCCTGGCTTGTGGCGCCGATGGTGTGCATCTCGGCCAGGAGGATCTGCCGCTGGCAGCAGCGCGAAGACTGATGGGAGATAAAATAGTAGGGATCTCCACTCACGACGAAGAGCAAGCGCGGGAAGCCGAGCGCGGTGGCGCGGACTATATTGGCTTCGGCCCGCTTTTCGGCACGAGCACGAAGGACACGGGTTACGCTCCGCGGAGAACCGACATGCTGCGCCTAATCCGTCATGCGGTTAAGATTCCCATCGTCGCGATCGGCGGCATCAAAGAGGACAACGTGACCCAAGTCTGGGAAGCGGGCGCCGATTCCGCCGCCATCATTAGCGATATTCTCTACGCCGAAGAGATCGATGCAAAGCTGGCGCGCATCGCAGGGTTGGCTCAAACGCTCCGGCGCCTCTAACGATACGCACAGTATGAGTTCCTTTGCCCACCCGCCCGAGGATCGCTACTTTGAGGACTATATTCCCGGCGCCGTGCTTGAGTTCGGATCGATCACGGTGGATGAAGATGAAGTGCTCGAATTCGGCAAGCGCTACGTCCCGCTCTCTTATCACACCGATAAGGAAGCGGCTAAGCAGAGCATCTACGGTGGCGTGATTGCCAGCGGCTGGCACACCGCCGCGCTCATGATGCGCCTCTACACGGAAAACTACCTCTCCAAAGTCGCCAACCTCGGCTCGCCCGGCGGCGATGAGCTCCGCTGGC
This sequence comes from Binatia bacterium, assembly GCA_036258955.1. Lineage (GTDB taxonomy): Bacteria > Desulfobacterota > Binatia > UBA9968 > UBA9968 > DATACQ01. Next base: position 6,432 of record DATACQ010000556.1, on the reverse strand, counting down.
ACCGGCCTGTTTTTCCGGGCGACACGTTGTCGGTTCGCGCAACCATTCTGGAGACGCGCCGCTCCGAATCCCGCGGCGATCGCGGCATTGTCCGCACTCTGATCCAGGTGCTGAACCAAAAACGCGATGTGGTAATGAGCATGAAGATGGTCAACTTCGTGCGCTGCCGAACCGCGCAGCTGGCTAGTCCCGATGCCTAAGGACTCCAACCCCGGCCTATTTAACAACGCCCGAGCAGTCGCGCTATTGGAGCGGAATTTCTAAGTTCTGAGTACAGGTGTGGCTGACGGCGTTCATCGATCATTTCAAGCCGGATTCCGGCAGTTGAACCTAGCTACCGCGACAGTGAGGGGCAAGCCTGAAGTAGCGAAGACACCCGAGCATGCAGTTCCAAAGTCACTTCCGCCCTTTCGCTGCCGATGCTTAGAAAGTTTGTCAGGGCACAAGCACCGCTGATTGAGGTCCGGTCAGAGGCAGAATGTATTGGCTTCGCTACGAAAGGTTTGCCCGTCGCCTCCGCATCAAGACCAACTGCGGAATTCGGGTTCAACAAACGTTGAAAGCGTAGCCGTTGATTCCGGGGAGGATGTCTACCTGGGTTAGAATTTATGCCGCCGAGCCGTGCTTCGGCGGTTGTTTAACGTAGGTCAGGGGAACGCAGTTCCGCATCGCTCAGGCTTCCTCCACGTCGTCATAGCCGTAGTCGTCACGCTCGGTGTAGTTCTCGAAACGCGTATATTCGCCAAGGAATGTCAGGTTCACGGTATCGGTGGGGCCGTTTCGCTGCTTCGCGATGATGACTTCGGCAAGGCCCTTCTTACTGTCGTCGTTCTTGTTGTAAACCTCTTCACGGTAGATAAACATGATCACGTCGGCGTCTTGCTCGATGGCGCCCGACTCGCGCAAATCCGACATTTGCGGCCGGCGGTCGCCGCGGTCCTCCACCCGGCGGTTAAGCTGCGATAGCGCGATGATCGGCACGTTCAGTTCCTTGGCCAGTGCCTTCAGCGAGCGTGAGATCTCGGAGATCTCCTGTTCGCGGTTCGATGCCGCGCCCATGCCGCGCATCAGCTGAAGGTAATCAACGACTACCAATCCGATTTTCTTCGAACGATCGCGGATCAGGCGCCGCGCTTTTGCGCGCAACTCGAGCACCGAGATTGCCGGGGTATCATCAATGTAAATCGGCGCGTCATGCAGCTTTCCGGCCGCCTTCGCAAGCAGCGGAAAATCGCGCTCGCCTAAATAGCCCGAGCGTACTTTAGAACTATTAACGCGCGCTTCCGAGCAAAGCATGCGCAATACCAATTGTTCTTTGGCCATCTCGAGGGAAAACACCGCTGCGCCGGTGCCGGCAAAAGCCGCGTTGGCCGCGATGTTGAGCGCGAATGCCGTCTTTCCCATCCCCGGGCGGCCGGCAACGATGATCAGATCCGACGGCTGCAGTCCCGCGGTCAGTTTGTCCAGATCCTGGTAACCGCTGGCAACGCCGGTGATCATCTCCTTGCGTTCGTAGAGCTTCTCGACCGTCTTCAGTGTGTCTTTGATCATCTCGCCCACCGAGACGAACGAGGCTTTGATCTTCTTTTCCGAAATGTCGAAGATCACTTTTTCGGCGCTGTCGAGGAACTCCTCGACGTTGCCTTGCTCTTCATAGCCCCGGCTTGCGATCTCCGTCGCGCAGCTGATCAGATTGCGCAGAATCGCCTTCTCGCGCACGATCCGCGCGTAATAGGCGATGTTCGCAGCGGTCGGTACAAAGTCGGCGAGCGACACAAGATAAGCCGTGCCGCCCACTGCCTCGAGCTCATTGCGGCCTTTGAGACACTCGCTCAACGTAATCACGTCGGCCGGTTCGCTGCGGTCCGACAGCTCGATCATCGCGCGAAAAATTTTCCGGTGCGATTCGCGGTAAAAATCCTCCGGGCGCAACAGTTCTAGAACCGTGTTGATCGCGTCGTTTTCGAGCAAAATGCCGCCGAGCACGGAAGACTCCGCCTCGAGGTTTTGCGGCGGCACCTTGCGCAGGTTGTCTTCAAGCGTTGCCATGCTTAGTGCGTGAGATGGTTATCGACAAAGCGGAGGGTCATGGATCGTTCGCACCCGTAGTCAGTGCTACATTTGATAAGCCTCGCCGGAACAAAAATCAAGAAGAAAATCCCGCCGTCGTTGCAAACGCGGCTCCGATTTCCTCGATTCTGATGTCGGTTGATATCTCTGCCAAATCGAAAATCGCGTTCGCGCCGGGCAACTTCGCCCGCCAGCATCACAACCTGTAAACAAGTTATTCACAGCGCGCGAACTTGCGAAAAAATTTTCGAGATTTTTTGCCGCCCGGGGTCACCGCGCGAGCAACCGCCCCCGTTTGTCGCGCTGCGCGCGATCAAGCGCGCTTGTATTCAGCGTGTACGGTGGTGTGAATCCCGCCGCGCACGTTGAAATCGCCAGTGACGGTCATCGACCTTGGTTGGAGAGCTTGCACCAGATCGTCAAGAATACGGTTGGTGACGGCTTCATGAAAGGTTCCCTCGTCACGGTACGACCAGAGATAAAGCTTGAGGGATTTAAGTTCCACGCAGCGCTCAGCGGGCACATAGCGGATGCGTATCGTGGCGAAATCCGGTTGACCTGTGCGCGGGCAGACGCAAGTAAACTCGGGACATTCCATAGCGATTTCATAGTCGCGTTCAGGGCACGGGTTGGGAAAAGTTTCCAAGATTTTGCTCGGCTGTGTCGCCATGCCGCGATTTTAACGTATCCAGGCGCAGGTCGCCAATCGCAACTTGACAAGGTTTTCGCGCGATGATAGCCGATCAGTAATTTTCAACGGAGGAGCGGATGAGCAAACTCAAGGAGCCAAAAGCGGGTGAACGGCTCGCGGAACAAGAAGCCAAAGCGTACGTGGATTATCTTTACTCGACGCTCTACAAGTACGCTCACGAAAAAATTTACCAAGGCTCCTTCATGACGCAATTGCGGGAAGGAAGACTGCCGATGCCGGTCATGCGCCAGTTCTTCAAGAACTGGGGCCATTTCTCTCTTGAGGTCAACGCCTTAAACGCGGTTTCTTATTATACGCATTTGCCGTTCTTCGTGCGCCACTTCGATCTTCTGGGTCCTTTTTGTGCCAAAATCGCCGACGAACTCATCTCACCTAGACCTCCGGGGCACGTACTGGTTCTGCTTCAGACCGCGGCAAAAATGGGGCTCAACAAAAAAGAAGTCCTGGAAGACCCGTATCTGCCCGCCGCCCGCGCGATCAACGACTTCTGTCACAAAATTTTCATCGACGGGTCCATTGTCGAGCTTTGGGGACTGCACGTGTTCGAAGAATCGCTGTCGATGTGGTCCGGCCAGTGGTACAGCGCACTGACCACTCACTATGGGTTCAGCAAGGAAGATGCCGTCTATTTTTCAACGCACGAAGAAGCCGACATGGACACCCATACGTTAGGCGACAGCGGCGCGGAAGCGATGGGACACGGCGCGTTTAATCGCACCGTGCTGACCCGAGCGCTCCAGGAGAGCGTTGAATTTCGCACCGGCTACACGCTCGAATACTGCGCCCTCACGATGGTCGATCTGCATGCGCAGATGAAGCAGGCGGCCCTCGAGACTCCCTATAACGGCTGAGCTAGCGCTAACGGACTGTAACTCCGAGGAGTAGCGCTCGTAGGGCGCGGCCTGAATAGACAGGGAGAGAAGGGACCGGAGGAGACAAGGATCTCTTCTCCTTGTCTCCTCTTCTCCTTGTCTCCTCTTCTCCTTGTCTGCTACCGAAGCTGCCCGCCTACCATATACGGAAACGCGCTCATCTCGTGCGCTAAAGCCACTGGAACCGCGGGGCAGACGTGGCTGCGATTTATCTGCGCGACGTGGGTCACACCCAAGAGTGCCATGTCAATCGTGAGCTCTTCCTCAAGCAACTCGAGCACGCGCACTAATCCGCTGGCTCCGCCTGCGCCCAAGCCCCAACCTTGCAGCTTGCCAATTGTCACCGCTTTGGCTCCAAGCGCCAACGCTTTCACGATATCGGTGCCGCGCGTTACGCCGCCATCCAGCACAATTTCCGCCTTGCCGGCTGCGGCTTCGGCGATCTCGGGTAATGTTTCGATAGTGCCTCTGCCGTGATCCAATTGGCGCCCGCCGTGGTTGGAAACGTAAATGACGTCCACGCCGTGCTCAACGGCGATCTTGGCATCCTCGGCTGTCGCTATGCCTTTTATGATGAGCGGCATGCCCGCCATTTTTTTGATGGCATCGGCCATCTCCCAGGTCAGCATCGCTTGAAAGTGGCGGCCGGTTTCGGTTCTCCGGCTGGGCGGCTGCCATCGATTGAGTAAAGGCCGTTCTCGGCGGCTGTAGTGCGCCGTATCCACGGTAAGACATAGAGCGATATAGCCGGCCTTTCTCACCCGGCCAATAATCTCCTCGCACCAATCCAGCCCACCGCGAATGTAGAGCTGAAAAATCTTCGGATGCGTTGTGCTGGCGGCAATCTCCTCCAAACTCGGCTGTGTGACGGAACTGACGAAATTTATGCTGCCAAAGTCGGCGGCCGCCTTCGCTACGGCGATACCGCCTTCGGGCGTAATGGTTTGCAAAGACCCAATGGGCGCCAACATGACGGGTATGCGCAGTTTCTTACCTAGAAAGACCGTCGAAGTATCGATTCTTGAAACGTCTACCAATACCCGCGGCCGCAGAGCGATGCTGTCGAAGCCCAAGCGATTGCGCCTCATGGTGGTTTCCGACTCGGCGCCGCCGCTTAGATAATCCCAAACGTCTTGAGGTAGATTGCGATGCGCGGCCTGAATGATTTCCTGGTTGCTAACGTAATCGAGACTCATTGACTTTCTCCTTTCGTTTCCTGAGTCGCGCGGGCAAACGCCTGGCGGGAACTGGCAACGAGTGCAACACTATCCAAGAGCGCGGAGAGCTGTCAAACAGACGAGTCTGACGCGCCGTGAGCAGCAAGCAGTAAGCAGTTCAAAACTCTTGCTGTTTACGGGTCACTGCTGACTCCTGACTCAGGGGAAACGAAGGGCGGCGGCTCTGTGCGTCAAGACCGGTTGCTTAGCGCGTAACCGCGCCCTCGGCAGCCGAGGAGACCAGCTTGGCATATTTTGCCAAGACACCGGTCTTATAGCGCAGCGGCGGCGCGCTCCAATTCCTTAGTCGCGCGGTTATCTCCTCCGGGCCAAGATCGACATCGAGACGACGCGCTTTGATATCGAACGTTACCATATCGCCGTCGTTTAGCGCGGCGATGGGGCCTCCGTCGGCGGCTTCGGGCGCGACGTGCCCAGCCATAAGCCCGTGAGTGGCGCCGGAAAAACGACCGTCGGTTAACAAGGCCACGGAATCGCCCAATCCTGCCCCCACCAAGGCGCCGGTGACGCCGAGCATCTCGCGCATCCCGGGGCCGCCCTTGGGACCTTCGTAACGAATGACGACGACGTCATTGTCTTTGATTTTGCCGCTCTGCACGGCGTGGAAAGCGTCCTCTTCGCGATCAAACACCCGCGCCGGACCTTTGTGTAACATTCGCTCGTAACCGGCGACTTTGACCACGCAACCTTCAGGCGCGAGATTTCCTTTCAGGATCACCAATCCGCCGGTGGATTTCAGCGGGTTCGCCACGGCACGCACAACCTGCTGCCCGGGGGTTTCCGTCGCCTTTGCTGCTTCTTCTCCCAGGGTTCGCCCAGTCACCGTAAGGCTCGCGCCATCGGTGAAGCCCCCATCGATTAAACGCTGCGCCACCAGCCGGATACCGCCTGCCTTGTACAAGTCATTAGCAACGAAACGTCCGCCGGGCTTTAGATCGGCAATCAGTGGCGTGCGCTCGCTAATGCGATCGAAGTCGTCGATGTTCAGCTCGACCCCCGCCTCACGCGCAATGGCCAGCAAATGCAGCACTGCGTTGGTGGAGCCACCGGTGGCGGCGACCGAGGCGATAGCATTTTCGAGCGAGCGCCGCGTTATGATCTGCGAAGGACGCAAGTCGCGCTTGAGCATGTCGACGACGAGCGTGCCGGCTTTGAACGCCGCCTCATCCTTCTCCGCGAGGGTGGCCGGGATGCCGTTGCTGCCCATGGGCGAGATGCCGAGAAATTCCATGACCATCGACATCGTGTTGGCGGTGAACTGCCCTCCGCAAGCCCCTGCACCCGGGCAGGCGCTATCTTCCACCGCCTTGAATTGTTGTTCGTTGATTCGTCCGCAGGCATAGGCACCCACTGCCTCAAACACATCCTGAATAGTCAGGTCTTTATCGCCGAGATGCCCCGGCGCGATGGAGCCGCCATAAAGCGCGAGACCGGGAATATCGAGGCGCGCCAGCGCCATAACGACTCCCGGGTTGGTCTTGTCACAGCCCGAGAGACAAATGAGGCCGTCAAAGTGATTTCCCCGTGCGACTAGTTCAAA
>DATACQ010000555.1:0-5629 GCA_036258955.1 Binatia bacterium | reverse complement strand
TCGTACGTTAGGACGATGCGGTGGCGAAATACATCGGGCACTAGATCCGCCACGTCTTGCGGTAGAACATAGGTCCGCCCGCGCAGAAAGCCGAGCGCCCGCGCGCCTTCTATTAAATGAATGGACGCCCGAGGGCTGGTGCCATACGACACATACTGCGATACGTCATCTACACCGAAGCGATCCGGATTGCGGGTCGCGGTAGCGAGCCGCACGGCGTACTGTATGAGTGAAGGATCCACATAGACCGCCTGGCATTCGCGCTGCAAAGCGTTCAGTTGTTCGGTCGTGGCGACGGGCGCAAGTTCATTAGCAGTGCTTGTCATGCGCGCGACAATAACAAACTCCTCCTCTTCGGTCGGGTAGCCCACGAGCACCTTCATCATGAAGCGGTCCACCTGCGCCTCCGGGAGCGGGTAGGTTCCTTCGGTTTCAATGGGATTCTGCGTAGCCATTACGAGAAACGGCTCAGGTACCGGGTAGCTTTCCCCTGCAATCGTGACCTGGCGTTCCTGCATAACCTCGAGCAATGCGCTTTGCACTTTTGCCGGCGCGCGGTTGATCTCATCGGCGAGCAGAAGATGGCTGAAAACCGGACCGAGAGAAGTTGCGAAGTCGCCGGTTTTCTGGTTGTAGATCCGCGTCCCCACCAGATCCGCGGGCACGAGATCCGGAGTGAATTGAATTCTCTTGAACGTTCCCTGAACGGTTCTAGCGAGGGTCTTGACGGTGAGGGTCTTGGCCAGTCCGGGAACTCCCTCGACCAGCAGGTGACCCTGAGCTAAGACGGCCACCAACACACGCTCCAAAAAATGGTCTTGCCCGACGATGACCTTCTTCACCTCGTAAAGAATGCGCTCCATGAGCGCGGCAACTTCGCTCCTCTTAGGTTCATTGATGTCCATAGTGGTTTTTACGCCAGGAGCTGTACGCAATGGATCAAAACGGTGATATTCCAGCGGCCGCCGCCGCATTCTCGATCGGAACCGCAAAACCTATACCCACAAAGAAGCCTTGATCAGTGGGATTCAAGATCGCAGTGACGATACCCACTACCTCCCCTTCAGCCGTGACTAACGGCCCTCCAGAACTGCCGGGATTCACCGCGGCGTCGAACTGAATCAAATTCGTTAGCACGCGTTTTCCTTCCGGCGAACGGAACTCACGGCGTAACCCGGACACCACACCGGCGGTCACCGAAGGGCCAATCCCGAAGGGAAAACCTGCGGCGGCCACTTGGTCCCCCAGCTGGAGGTCCGCTGTAGATCGCATTGTCGCAGCCAAAAGATCGTCCGGGATCGTGTGAGCCTGAAGCACTGCGAGATCGTGTTCGGGGCGGGTGCCTGTGACGCTAGCTTCAGATTCCGAGCCATCGGCGAACACGACTTTTATGCGCTTGGCGCTGAGTACAACGTGCAGATTGGTGAGAATCAGACCTCTATCGACGATCACCACTCCACTGCCAACGCCCTTTTCAACGTCCTCTCCGTCCTTGCCCTGTTCCAAACCACGCACGCGCACGATCGATGGTCGAATGATTTCGTAGGCTTTTGCCGTGGGCGATGGAAGAGTCTCGGTCTGCAACGTGTGCAGCACCGCAGCCCGAATGTCCTCAAGGGTAATCTCGGCGGGCTTTGACTCGAACGCCGCATACGCGAAAAACAGCGAAAGGGCCAATAATGCGCCGGCGCCGGTCTGCAAAAGCGCCCCGCGGCCTATCTGCAAGCGACGCCACCTAGAGCCTGCCGCGCCTGTGGAAAGCTGCGCGGGAGGATTCCGGTCAGGCTGATCGGAGGCTGTAGATTGTTCGGAAAGATTCCCAACCGCTCTTCGGGGCTTCGGCACGCGGCTGGAACTATACAGCGGTACTTTTTTCATCTGTTCACCCGTAATTGCCGCGTGATTTATCACACAGCAGCTTTTATAAGAACTATCCCACTGATAAACAGCTGTCCAGCCCTCGTGACGAGCCCAAGGTCAACTCGACAGGGTGGAAGATCGTTGTGCTCGTTGCACAAACGAAGCACTCTTGCAGAACTCTCACCGGATAGACCTTCGACCATTGGTAGTAGAGAATGGCCCGAGTACCGGTGATTCGCTGCTTTGTTTTCTCCCCTTAATAGTTAGTAGTCCAGGTAGGGCTGACACGCTGTTGAGCGATTCACCCGCGCGACAGTATGGTTGGGCATTTGTACCGCACGCGGCACACTGCTGCGTATTATCGGTACCGTCTACTGACGTTTTTCTGGCACGTTCTTTGTAGAGTTACTTTACTAGAAGTTCCCGTCGCCGAGGAGAATCGCTATGAATCACACTGAGTCTCGGTACCCCCGCATTATCGCAGCCGTAGCGTTTGGCCTTGGATTTACGGCACTCCACGCCTGCGCGCCAATAAACAGGCCTACTTTGAACGAAGCTCGCTTGGGCCAAGGGCGTCTCGTAAGCGATACAAGTTTGCAACCTGGCGAGATCCGGGGTGAGATTATCGAGATCAGGCCAGCGAAAACGGAGATCCAGGTTCGCTCCGACGATAACAGAGTACGAGTGTTGGAGTATGATCCTGTGACAACCCGGGTGCTTTATCATGGGCGCGCGCACAATGTTCAAGAACTACAGGCCGGCGATATTATCGCATTTCAGTTCCGGCCCCGGGGCAGTGTCGAGTACGTGGACACAATCCGTGTTCAAGAGCCCGTGCAAGCTCGCGCCGGTTCGGCGATCGGCCGGCGTCCGGCTGCTGCACCACGTAGCGAAGTCGTGGAAGGCACAATCGAGAGAATCGATCATGCTCGCGGTGTCTTCGATGTGAAACAGCGAAACGGCGCAACCGTGACGGTAGCGCTCCCGTATAATGCGCGCCCATCCGATGTCGATGCCTTCCGGCGTCTGCGCAGCGGGGATTACGTCACGGTGGAAGGCGAGTTTATCAACCGTGATAATTTTCAGCTCCTGGCCTTCTCCCGATAAGAAGTGAGAGGGCGGCTTGGGGTCCGCGGCATTTGATCTCTTCCGATCAGATGCCTCTGACCCGGCTGCGTCCTAGTTCACATCTTCGGAACATTCACTAAAGTTGCGAGCGGCTTTTTACTCCCAGTAACTCGCGCCTGTCCACAAGCTGCTCCTCTCGTTATTTTGCAGAGTTCCCCACTCCGCGCAGTTCTAACTTGGGATTGCGTAACCTGGTGCCGCTTTCGTGGAGATCCTCGTGCCCCGGAACCTAGTGCCCAATATTCATGCTCCGGGAAAATCGCGACACAGTGGTTCAGTCCGAGGGAGCAAGCCTCGAAGAGAGCGGATATCGAATGAGTCTCGGGTCTCGCGTTCAGAGTCCCGGGTTGGTTTTCAAACCCTAGACTTGAGATTCTAGACTCAAGACTCAATCTTGGTGGTGATCAGAGAGGCTTGCTTCCTCGGGCGAAATCTCGTGAATAGTCCGGCTAGTACTGTGTCCCAGAAATTCTTTAACACGCAGCGCGACTTGCTTCAGTCATTCCCCACGGAAGTGGGAATCTAGTAGGGGCGGGTTTGAAACCCGCCCTTACGCTGGATTCCGGGTCGCGCTTCCTCGGGAAAGCGGGGATCACGCCGGCTTGCCCGGAATGACTCGGCCTGCGTCAACAAACTTACGGGACAGCACACTAGTGGGGGCCAGGGTTCGTTGCACGATTGCGGAGTTTGGCGCTATGTTATTTGCGTCCAGAAGAAGAACGATCACTCCCTACAGGTGAAAACATGAAACAAAGGACCCGCTGGTTGTTGATCTGCTCCGTTGTGGTCGTGATGTTTGAATTAGGCCTCAGTGAGACCTGGGCGGCAGAAAAATTGGCCAAACTTGCGCGCGTGCGTATCGGTTATGTTTCCCGTAGCACGCTCGATATGCCCTTTATGATAGCCCGCGAGCGCGGTTTTTTTCACGAGGAAGGATTGGATGCGGAGTTTATTTTCATGAAAGCCATTCAGAGCGTCCAAGTCATGTTGGCCGGTGGCATCGACTTCGGTACTGCTACCGGAACCGCAATTAGCGCGGCGGTCAATGGGGCTGACGTTCGGGTGGTTTTTGCCTTGAGCGACAAACCCTCATTCGATTTGATCGCCCAACCGAGCATCACGAGCGTTCAACAGCTGCGCGGCAAGAAGATAGGCATCTCAGCACCGGGGTCATTGACGGAAATTCTTGTGCGTCAGATTCTACTCACGCACAAGATCCCGCTGGATCAAGTGGCCTTGCTGTCTTTGGGCACCAGCGATGTTACATATGTCGCGCTAAAAGCGCGAAGCATTGACGCTACCATGCTTCAGGTGCCGCAAAATTTCATTGCGATCGACGAAGGATTCCGAAAAATTGCGTCGGGAGCGGATGTTTACCGTGCTGTTCAAGGCGGCCTAGCAACAACCAGAGCGACGATCACGGAACGACCCGAACTTGTGGCAAAGACTATTCGCGCTACGCAAAAAGCATTGCGCTTGATCCGAAACGATAAGAAACTTGCCGTCGACTTTATTCGAGGGCCGTTTCTTGACCTCGGGAAGGACCGCCACAAGTATGCGGAGCGGGTTTACGAGACCGCAGTACAGTATTATGTCTCGTCCGGGACAGTAGACGAGAAGCTGCAGCGGGAGATGATTGCCGTAGCGGCTCAACGGCTTAAGGTCCCCACGCCGGCACCGCCCGAGCGAGTCTTTGATTTCAGTTTTGCACAGACAGAAGCCGAATCACTCAAATGAGGGCGGTGGTGCACACCGATACAGCCTAAACCGGCTAGTCGCTGTATCACTATTTACCCTGAGTTGTGTTTGTTACCGGCGTGAGTGCCTCGTCCAGTCTTCTGTTGCAATTCCTCGATACGCTTCGATGCTTCCGCTTTGGTGAGTTCGTCATCAAACGGCTCTTGCGCCTCTTCTGAAAGCGTCTTCAGGTATGATCGTTGAGCCCCGGTCATTGGCTCATCCCCGGTAGTCCAATCCTCCGGGTCCTTTATCATATTACCGCTGTCAGCTTGCTCCTGTGTACGTTTGTCAGCCATAGTAAGCTCCCGTAAGTAAGTAATTCGATCCGCTCGTCACACCAAGAACTTACCAGATAGCGAGCAGGAAGCGTGCCAAAACATCATCAGGCACAAAGTAGTCGGCCATCTGCTCGTGCCTACGCTTCGTCGCTGGAGCCCGCCGGAAGTAAGCATGCGCAAACCACTGCTCGCGGAAATCGAATTGGTCGTTCCCGGCGGTAGGAGACTAAATGGAAGAAAGGGAGCGCAATGAGTTCAGCACGATCCGAGTGGAGAAAGGTCCACTGCGCTACGTCTTGAAAATTCCCGCAGCGCGGCCCAGAACCTCTCATCCAGTACTGTTGTTTCTTCATGGATACCACGAGGGCGCACCTACGGACATTCACGAGGCGCTCACCCGCCATGGGCCGCTAGGGCACGCAAAACCGGTGCGATCTGTAGAACACTTCATAATCGTCGCGCCGCAATTGCCAACCCGTGGAGATGTATGGCACCGCTACGCCGGTGCGGTGCAGATGATTCTCAGGGATGTACAGCGGCAACATCAGGGTAACGCGAAGCGGGCATATCTCACCGGATTTAGCTTCGGCGGCAATGGTGTCTTCGACCTCGCGCTGATTCAG
>DATACQ010000554.1:0-4560 GCA_036258955.1 Binatia bacterium | reverse complement strand
CTCGGGCGATTTGATCCAGCACACCTGGGTGACGTTTTTGGAGATCGCCATCGGGTATCCGATCGGTGCTATATCCGGCATTGCCCTAGGTTATAGTTTCGGGCGGAGCCGCTTGCTCGCGGAAGTCTTCAAACCCATTATCATCGCGCTCAATGGAATTCCGCGCACCGCTCTGGCGCCGCTCTTTATTGTTTGGCTGGGTATCGGATTGTGGTCGAAAGTCGGCGTAGTCTTCCTGCTCACGTTCTTTTTGAATTTTTTTAACACTTACACCGGCATGCGCCAGATGGATCAGGAATACGTCGATTTGGCCCAGCTCATGGGCGTGCGCGGCTGGAAACTGAGTTTCAAAGTGATTTTCCCGGCGATTTCACCGTATGTTTTCACAGGCATCCGCACCAGTATTCCCTTCGCCGTAATCGGCGCCATCGTGGGCGAGTTCGTCGCTGCCACCGAAGGCGTGGGCTTTTTCATCCGCATGTCGGCGGGGATTTTCAGGACCGCCGATGTGTTTGTCGGTATTATCGTGTTGATGATCATGGTTATCATCATGGACAAAATTGCCGAGGCGGTCGAACGCAGGGTCTTGCGTTGGCAAACTCAAAAAGAACATGTCCAGATTCAGGGCTGAGATGAAAGGAGAACGAGCGATGAAGAGGCCCCTAAAGATCTCGCGCGTAATTTTCGCGATGACTGTGTGCACCGTCTTCTGCGGCGGCGCGCCAAAGCTTAACGCGCAACAAAAAGAGCTGCCGGAAGTTATCCTGATGACGGCGGTGCCCAACTTTGCGTTTGGCGCCATTTGGGTTGCCGAGCAACTAAAGTATTTCGAGGCCGAAGGCGTGCGTGTGAAGATTACACCTGCAGCGGGAGGGTCTCCCTGCCAGACGGCGGTCGTCGGCCGTTCGGCGCATTTTTGCGCTTCTAGCTCGGAAGGCTTGGTACTGGCGCAAGTGGAGGGGGCGCCGCTGGTCGCGATTCAGGCGCATAACCGCGCGCTGACGTTGAGCATCGCCCTGCGCAAGCCAATTGTAGACAAGCTGGGACTGACCCGGGAAAGCCCGATCGACGCGCGGCTTAAGTCGTTGCTCCAACTGGGCACCATCGGCGCTACCAGCCCCGGTGCCGTCTCAGAGCAAATTTTTAAGTTCCTGGCGAAGAAAGCGGGCGGCGATCCAGCCAAACTCAAGTTCGCTTATCTCGGAGCCACCGAACTTCCGGCATCATTGATGAACAACGTTGTCGATGGCTATGCGCTGTCGCCGCCTTCGGCTGAGATTACGGAACCGAGCGGCAAAGGATATGTTTTGATTCCACTGGGCAAAGGCGAAGTGCCGGAACTCACGGATTATCATTACGAAGTTCTGATGGTGCGGCCGGATTACTTGGACGCCAATCCGAAAATCGCAACGGCAGTCGCCCGGGCGATATCACGGGGCGGCGCGCTTTTCCGCAGCAATCCGGAAGCTGCCAAGGCGGCTCTCCGTAACCACCGGCTCTATACGAAAGACAAACTCCCCGATGACGTTTTTGAGCTTTCATTCAACATGGTCGTGAATGCCATGCCTACCTGGGGTAACATGAGCTCGGAGGGCTGGCAAAAGGTAATAAATTTCGCCGGCGGCGCAGGCATTATCAAAGACCCTGCGAAGACCCCGTCCGCCAAAGAAGGCGTTCTCTGGACGAACAAGTACGTCGGCAAACCGTGATCATCTAGCGCTGATCGGTCCGGTCTTGAATCCAGCATCTCGGAGTTAACCCGAGGCCGAGGTTCCGGACGCGGACCGTTTCAGCGATAGCCCAGGGCCGCAAGGAAATGCTTTAGCGAGTGAAACTGAAAGTAAGGATTGCTCTCTTTTTCTTGACCGATGGTAGACGTCGGGCGCGCTGAATAGTTATGGCCGGGGAAAAGAACGGTACTGTCCGGCAGCGCCATCAACTTTTGCGTCAAACTGTAATAGAGTTGCTCAGCGCTACCGCCGGGCAGATCGACCCTGCCGCACGAACCAATAAACAATGTGTCTCCGGAAACCAGACGGCCATCGACCACAAAGCACTGCGAGCCGGGCGTGTGTCCCGGCGTATGCAGCAGTTGTATTTCAACCCCGCCCACGTCGATCTTGTCGCCGCTCTCGGCCTTGATGAGGTCCGATGGCGATAGTCCTCTGAGAAACTCCGCCTCCGCCTTGTGAACGACGACTTTCGCCTTAGTCTTGCCAAGAAGCTCGTTGACGCCTTCGATATCAATGCCGGCAAACCGCCCGCCGATGTGATCAGGGTGGGTGTGAGTTACCAGAGCATGCGTGATCTCGAGGTTGTCCTCAGCAGCGATACCCAGAATTGTGTCGATCTGCCAGGCGGCATCGACCACGGCCACTTTGCGCGTCTCAGCCGAACCAATGAGATACACGTAATTCTGCATCGGACCGATCTCGAGTTGTTTGAAGTAGAGGCTGTTCATAGCTCTGTCTCGGGTCTAGAGTCTCGGGTTTAGAGTTTAGCTCGAGCCCGGATTCCAGATTGCAACCCTGGACTCCAAACTCTAGACCCTAGACGGCGCTAGCGCGCCTTCGCCGCCAGCGACGCATAACTAACGCCTTCGCCATTGTCCTGACTCACAGGCAACCCTGAGTTTGCCCAACCCGGCGCGACCATATTTCCAAGGGGGTCGCGTATACCGCCAAACCCGCCGAGGACATTGGCGATCTGCTGATAACCCGCTCCTTGCAGCAAACCACACGCGGTGTTGGCGCGGGGTCCCGCCTGGCAACCTACCACGAGCATCTTGTTCTTCGGGAAATTCGCCTCAACAACTTTAACAAAATCAGTGTTCATCATCATGCCACGGGTCGGATCGGGAAAAGCAACTGGAATGTTAACAGCGCCGGCAGGGTGTCCGTTGGCAAACTCACGCTCCGAGCGCACATCGATGTAAACGGCTTCCGGGTTTGTCGTCAAAACTTCATGAGCTTGTTGCGGGGTCATTTCTTTGATCGCCATGGCTGCTCCCTGTTTCGAGTTTCGTGTTCCGCGTTTCGGGTTAACTCGAAACTCAAACTCGAAGCCCAAAACGCCAGCGCGCACCTACATTCCCATAATATTATATCCTGCATCCACGTGCACAACCTCGCCGGTGACGGCACTGCCCCACGGGCCGCATAAAAACAGCGCCGTTTTCCCGACTTCGTCGGCATCGATGTTTCTCTTGAGTGGTGCTTTGTCAGCAACGTGGTGCAGCATCGATTTAAAATCGGATATACCAGCCGCGGCTAACGTTCGGATGGGCCCGGCGGAGATCGCATTCACTCGAATGCCCTTGGGGCCGAGATCATACGCGAGGTAGCGAACGCTGGCCTCGAGCGCCGCCTTGGCGATCCCCATCACGTTATAGTTTGGAATCACTTTTTCCGAGCCCATGTAAGTCAAAGTTAACATGGCGCCGTTCCGCCCTTCCATGAGAGGCGCGGCGTGGCGCGCCAGTGCCACCATCGAGTACGCGCTCACATCCAGGGCGAGATGAAACCCGGCGCGGCTTGTCTGAACATAAGGATTCGACAGATCTTCTTTATTAGCAAAAGCAACTGCGTGAATCAGAATGTCCAATCCACCCCAATCCTGGTTGAGAGTCAAAAAAACTTTCTCGATCTCCTCATCTTTGGCTACATCGCACGGAAGAATAATCTTCGCGCCAATTCCTTCCGCGAGAGGGCGGACGCGCTTCTCCAAAACGTCTCCGGCGTAAGTAAAAGCGAGCTCCGCTCCTTCTGCGTGAAAAGCTTCGGATATCGCCCATGCAATACTTCGCTCGTTTGCAACGCCGAAGATCGCTGCTTTCTTGCCGTCTAATACTCCCATCCATGACCTCCCGGCGAGAATTCTGCGCGGTAGCCGTTAAGACGAGCGGTAAAGGTCGTTCCGCGCAAGCGGGAATCCAGGTTCCACTACACTGTATCTGGATGCCTGTTTCCGCGGGCATGACGAACGGAGGCACGACCGGTTCGGCGATTCACGAGTTCCGTCGCGACTTCCCGATTCCGCATTCTTGATGATCCTACTTCTTTCCCTTCGGCCTCTCCGCCAGCCCCCGTTGCCAGAGATACTCCGCCTCGCCGCTCTGCTTGCTGATCCAGCGCGACAGCACAAAAAGCAAATCGCTCAAACGGTTCACGTACTTGAGCGGCCATTCGCTGAGCGGTTCGGCGCGGGAGAGCCGGAGGATTTCTCTTTCGGCTCTGCGACAGACCGTGCGGCTCTGGTGCAAGTACGCGGCAATTTTACCGCCGCCCGGGAGAATGAACGACTTGAGTGGCTCTAGCTGCTTCTGGCATTCGTCGATAACTTCTTCGAGCTTTTTCACCTCACTCTCGCCCACTCGGTACATGCCGTCATAGGTGAAATCATCAGGGGTCGCGAGCTCACTGCCAAGATCGAAAAGCTGGTCTTGAATCTGACGCAGGATGGCGTCGAGGAACTCGTGCGCGTTCCCGGCCTGCAACTTCTCGTCATTAAAGGTTCGCGCCAACCCGACAACCGCATTCAACTCATCGATGGTTCCGTAGG
>DATACQ010000553.1:0-7177 GCA_036258955.1 Binatia bacterium | reverse complement strand
CGATCGCATCTTCGGCCGATCCCAAGCAGCACATCACTGAGCTGCTGAAGAAAGAAAAGTATTGGGAAGTTAGGCCCTGACACCGCCAGATGCAGACGGCGGTCTTCAAGCCGCGCTGTGCGACTCTTCTATATCACCACGCCATTCGCCTCGAGCGCTGCTTTATATCGTTTTGCGATCTCGGGATCTTCGTTCTCGTAAGGAATCATCCAGCCGCCTTCATCCACACTGCGAAATACGTCGTCGTCGGTCTTCTGATGCGAGACCTTGAAACCGAGCGGGTAGATACGACTGCCGTAGCGGACCGCCAGGTGGCGCGCCGGCTCCTTGCCAGAATTGAAGTGCTGGTGAAACCAGTCGCCCGGTGGGCAGTAAATGCTGCCTTCGCCCCACTTGATTTCCGTGACTTTGTCTCCATGACCATCGCTGTAGGGATGAAGCCCCCATTGTTTATGCCAAAGTAGCACGTATCCCACCGACTGAGTCCCGACGATAATCGCCCCGGGTCCGTGATAATGAGCTTTATGATACTTGCCAACCGGCCATTCTCCCAAATGTCCAACCAGCGCGTTGCCTGCCATCTCGAACTGCGCGAGCCGCAATCCCGCCCCTTTAACCTCGAGATTCTCTAAAAAGGCCGACTTGATATCGGGAATGAAATTCGTCTCCCAGATATTGATCAGGCCGCTGACGTAGCGCTTCTTGCCGACTTCGAAATAGTCCTCTTCCCCGAAAAAACGATCTTTGAAACTATATGGACAATTAAAAACAAAGTTCTCGTCCCGGTAGATATCGAATGCCAGCGGCGCATTTGTGACCGCCAGGAAGCGCACCGGCTCCCGGGAACCGTTTAACAATCTGTGGGTGGTGTTCATGGGCGGCGCGAACAAGCTCCACTTGTTCCACTCGAACATCTTCTTGTGGCCATGATCATCCCAGAGCTCGGTCGCGCCCTGGCCGTTTAAGATGCAGATAACTTTTTCGTAGAGATGCCGCTCCGGTTTGAGCGCATCGCCTGGCGCTATCTCACCGATGTAACCGCCGGTAATGCCTTGCATGCCATGCAGTTGAATGAAGGCAGCTTTGCCGCCGGTGCGCGCCGAAGGCGCAACTTCGAGGGTACGGAGATCGGCCATCCCGTGTCCCACGTGGATTGGCAATCCCTGGCTCTTCATCCAGCGGGCGTAACCGGTTTTCTGATTTAGCGGCGCGATTTCCATAGATGCTCCTTTGCGAAATAGCTTGGGTCCAATCCAGGCGCGGTCACGAGCTTAATCGCGATCGGGCGTAAACCAGAACGGCGGATTGGCACGGAAGATATTCTTGGGAATTTTGGCATAAACAAGATTGACGATATCGACGGCTTCGCCTATGCCTAAGTCGATGGCTAAGCTCGAAAGCGCATACGCGTCGGCCGCGGTCATGCCTTTTTCCGCTTGCAAGAAATCCACCGCCGCCTGCAGCGCCAGGCGGCTCGCCACGTTCAGATCCACATCCAATCCGGTCATCAGGTAATCCGTAGCGGTTTCCACGCGCGGCGAATGGATCGACTTGCCCTTATGCAAAACGAACTGCAAGGTGGGTTTCAGCGAGATTTCGATGGCGCCGCCGTCGACCTCGCCATCGCCCTGCAGCGCGTGACCATCGCCCGTGAAGAATTGCCCGCCTTTGTTGAAGACCGGTAAGTAAAGCGATGAGCCGATTCCTGTAAACTTCAAATCGATGTTGCCGCCCCACGCACCCGGCGGCGTGGAGGAAACCATGCCGAGACTCCTTGGTGGCGCGACCGCCATGATACCCATGAATGGATTAAGCGGAATCTCGATGTCTTCGGAGAACAGCGCCACTCCCCGTTCCAAATCAACGCGAATCAGCTTCGTGCTGGCTTCTTGCAATAGCTGCGGCAGCACGCCCTTGCCGGGACCGGTGTTGTTTACGCCGTAAGGCACGCGAAATTGGATGTCCAGCACCCGTATCTCCAGCATATCTCCCGGCTCCGCCCCTTCGATGTAAATCGGACCGGTGAGGATATGCACGCTAGCGCCCTTCGGCCGTTTGACTTCGGCAAACACCGCTTTCGCATCGGGTAAAACGTCAGATCCGGGTATACCGTAGTCGGCGAAGAATTTTTCGGGATCTTTGTTGGTGGTAAGACCTTGGTGCGACAACGCTTCGATCTCCACCACCTGCCCCGACTTTATGGTGAGCGCGGGCGGCAGGTTGGCAGCGATGTAGCCCCAGAGAACCGTGTCGGGCGTCGAACGGAGTTTGGCATCGGGCTCAATACCGCGTAGCCCGATTTTCCGCGTGGCCGCGGGCGTGATCTGCGCAGGTTTGCTCATAGCGGAAATAAGTATCCGATATGAGCAGCGAGTGTCAATTCACTTACGTTGGTAACCGGATTCCCAGAGATTCATCTGGCTCGGCCCACTTACGGCTTCTTTCATATGAACGGCGCGCGGCTCGCGGCCATGGAAGTGCTTCGGAGCGCGGGTCACCGGGACGGTCACGTTTGGCTGCAGGCGAGTTTTCGTCGGCGGCCGAAATTCCAGTGTTCGCACCTTCCGGCTCGAGCGAAATGGTTGCGCTGTTGACGGGAGCGGATACAGGAGATTTGTTTCGCGCGACCGCTGGCGCACTTAGCTCCCCGGTGGGCGCTCCAAACAGTGCGGCATAAATATGATCACCGATGTCCTTACCACTCCACCACTCCACTAGTGCGTTTGCCACTCCGGTGACAAGTCCACCGATTCGGCCCCATAGACCACCACCAATGATTCTCGAGGCAACGCCGAGCTGATCACCGGTGAAGTTGCGGTATACCGTTGCGACGATCGGAATATGCTGCAATGGATTGATAATATCGATAAAGTCCGCGAAGCCAAAAGTTTGGCCCTTTTCCCATAGCACAAACTGTTCACTGCTTTTGTCCGCTGCTGCGCCCGTGGTTATCGCTTGTTCACGGCCCGCGAGTTGCGCGGCGACTTTCGCAAAGTTCAGGCTCTCTTTGAGCTTGGTGTTATTGCTCGAACCAGCCTGGCTGGGCGCGTGCTGCAGCCGGCTGGCGTAACGCCGGATGTCGCGTGGCCACCCAGACTTGTCGAGATGATCGTGGAGTTGCATGTTTAAGGCGACGACGTCGATCCGCTCCGGGCGTCACTGCTGCGCAGCAGACTGATTTCGACTCGACGATTAGCGCCGCGGCCGGATTGATTTTCATTGGCCGCGCGCGGCCGATGATAAGCAAAGCCGTGCACCTCGATGCGCGCCGGATGAACGCCTCGTTCTATTAAGTGGCGCGCAACCCGGCTCGCCCGGGCGCTGGACAATTCCCAATTGGAAGGGAACTCCAGGGTGGAAATCGGCCGGTCGTCGGTATGACCGTTGACTTTCAGGTACATGGCAGGCCGGCTCACGGCTACAGCGGCGACCTTCTCCAGCACGGGTAATGCTTCCGCGTTGAGATCCGCCTTTCCCGAAGCAAAAGGAATGGAATCTCTGAAGGAAATCACTATTTCGTCCGCGGCAGCTTTGATTTCGACGTCGCCGCGCATGCCGGCATCGACGATGAATTGCGCAATTTCATCCCTGAGCGCTTGCCATTCCTCGGCCTCCCGGCTGACGGGAAGAATTTCGTTCGAGGCGCTACTTTCATACGCAGCGTGGCCGGCGGACTTCACAATTTGCGCTATTGCGTCCCGTTGTTGCTGTTTGACGTACCAAACAACGAGAAAGCATAACAGAAGCAAGGTCAAGTCGCTGACCGTTATTAGCCAACCCGAGTCATCATGGCTAACCGGCTCAATCGCACTCGGCCGAGAACGTCTCGTAGCATGTGCCTGTATCCTAGGCAGTGGTCTCAAGGGCGTCTTTCTCATGCGCGTTCTCGTTCCCGCGGCGCAGAAAGTAAGATCCAGCCGCGGTCTTTTTCCGGCCGCCGTAGGGCCGTCCAAGGCTGTATCCAGCGACGCTCCGCGATCACTGCTGCTGCCGCTTGATTGCGTACCAGCGCCATCGCCCAATCGATTGTCAGCTGCATACGGAGCTCCTTCTCACTGGCGGCAGCACTCAGCCTGGCCGCAAACGGCGCTACCAGAACGTTCGCGAGCACCGCGCCGTAGAGAGTCGTCAGCACGGCCAGCGAAAGCGCTGCAGGCAGAGATTGAACATCGTGTGTATAGAGGTCGCGTAGCAAAAGCACCATGCCGATGAGAGTGCCGATAAGACCCAAGGCGGGAAGAGTTCTGCTCAACGTAAGCAAAATCTGATTTGAAACTCGGTGACGACAGACCGCATCAGACAACTCATCGTCGAGGGTCGCCGAGATGTTTTCCTCCTTCTGCAAATCGATGAGGAGTCCGGCAGCGCGGCGCAAGAACGGATCTTGCAGTCGCCGCTCCGCAAGTTCCAAGCCGCGCAACCCCTCGGCGCGATAAAGCTCTGCCAAGCGGGTGAGTTCGGCGCTATGCTCCCGCGGATCGATGGCGGTTTCTCCGAGCAACGCACAGCTGAGCTGGACCAATTCCCGCAATTGCCGCGGCGTGTAAGAAAACAGAATCACTGCGACCGAACCGCCGAGCGTCAGGAAAAGCGAGGGCAAATCCAAGAACTCCGGTTTGATAGCGGCGCCGGCGACGATAACAACCACCACAACAGCGGGAGCCAAAAATCCGCGCAGCAAGCGAACCTCCTTGAAGTCCGACCAGGGTCGGCAACTATGGCGGAGCGTTGCGCAGGAATTATGCCAAAGATAGACAGGAACTTTCGCCGACAAATCCGTTGTTTAGGAATTCCAATCGGGAAGAATTTACCTATTGAGAGATCAAGGAGCACCCACCTCGGCAGATTTGTTCGGGAGGCAAAATCGCTAGCGCAGATCCAAATGCCGGAAGTTGACGCCGCTTAGCGATTTGTTTGCCGCGCGCTGCTCTTGCAAAGCGACGGAGTCAAACGTCCGGCCGGAGCGCAGGTGGAGCCCCGGCCTATACCAACCGCTCAATCACATGCGGCGAGGCGGAGCTTGCGCGAGGTAGGGCTTGCAGCATGCTCCTTGCGACAGATCGCTGCTTGCCTATTCGAGTCTGGCATTCCATTATGCGGCAGCAGATTTGGGCGTCTACGTCGAGCAACTCGCGGAGTAGAGACTCGTCCGCAAAACCGTCAGTACTTCCGAGCTCCACATACTTCTTCAATCGAGAGAAGATCGCGCTTCGCTCGGCGCCCCACGCTCTTAGGCGTTCGACATCTATATTGTCGAAATCCTGGTTGCTCAAAAACTCGCGGCTAGCGGCCAAAAGCAAAGCGATATCTGAAACGGGTGAGTGCATTAGGCGGCTCCGAGAATCGCCCGCTTTCGCTGAACAGCCACCGCTTCTTCCCAACCGCTCTTAAG
Source organism: Binatia bacterium (assembly GCA_036258955.1). Lineage (GTDB taxonomy): Bacteria > Desulfobacterota > Binatia > UBA9968 > UBA9968 > DATACQ01. Next base: position 1,785 of record DATACQ010000553.1, on the reverse strand, counting down.
GGTCGAAAGGAGCGATGCCACTGTCGTCAGCGGTTTAGGATCATTGGTAGCGTTAGCAATGAGGATCTGCTGCAGCATGAAACGGTATAGGCCGTCGAGATTCTGCGCCAGTTCACCGCCGAGTTCGAAATCGAGGCTGGCAATGAATTGATTAATAATGTCGTTGGCTTTGAGTATCTGCTTACCCTTGTCAGCCATATTGTTGGCGGCCATGAAAGCCGCCGCGCGATTCACCGCATCTATGGCGCCTTGGTAGAGCAATAACAACACCGTGCCGGGATCGGTCGTGGTGATTTGCGTTTCTTTATAGGCTTGGAGATGGCGCACGGCGCTCATAAGTCGACAGTTCCTACCTTTTCCGGGAGATTTGTAATGCGCTCAATTGCTGCGCGAGGAAATCACCTTGGGATTTGAGCTGGCTTACAAGCTCCTCCAACGCGCTGAATCTTTTCACAAGCTGTTCTTCGAGAGTGGCGATGCGTCTTTCTTCCCGGGCGATTTTCTCGTCGATTTGTTTGATACTCTGGCCGATCCCTTTTTGCCGGAAGATCAATGCACCGTCCACGGCACTGATAAAATCGTCCACGGCTTCGGGTAGCCGCTTGCCGATGCCGTTTTCCTTGCTCAAAAACAAGTTGGCCACGCCGGTAGGATCATTCTCCAAGGCCGCGGTCAATTTGCCTTGGTCGAGAGTCAAGGAGCCGTCCTTCTCAAATTTTACTCCGATATCAGAGAGGTACTTATAGCTCGCGCCGGTACCGCCCGACACCGAGAGCTCCTTGCGCAGGCGGCTCAGCATGCCGCGTAGCGACGCATCGCCCGCCGTGGCGCCTTGCCGATTGGTGTTCGGATCGAGAGCGAACTGCTCGTTGACGAGGCGGTTGACCGCATTGAACTTATCGACCAAGTCTGTGATCGCCTTTGTGATCGTGGAGTTATCTGCCGACACGCTGACTTTCGCCGTTGGATCGGCGCCGCCGATCGCGCCGTCCCGGTCGCCCTCGCTAAGCAGCGTAAAGGTCACACCAGGGATGACATCGGAAATTGTGTTGCTCGAGCGAGTGATCTTCAACCCATTCACAGAGAACACCGCGTTCCCGGCTCCCTGGACGATTTCACCTCCGCCGGCAAAGGGATCGGTGCCACCGATCAGGTTGCCCGAAAGCGTGGCAGCATTAGCCGTTCCGGTTTTGTCACTTTGGATGACCAAGCGATAGTCCGCGGTGGCGCCCGCCGACACATTCACAATGGTGGCGGTTACCTCCGCGCCTGAGTCGTTGATGGCGTCGCGCAGTCCTTCGAGCGTATTGTTCGTGCTATCGATCACGAGCGCGGTGTCGGTATCGCCGACGGAGAGGGTCAAAGTACCCGTTCCGATGGTAGCATCGAGCTGCGTAAACGACGTGGATTGAACGCTCTGGGCTTTGGCCAGGGAATCAACGGCGATCAGACTGGAACCCACGCTGGCCGTGGTGCTGGCAGAGGCCGTCAGCACCGCCGGATCACTGGTGGTCGCAGAACGCTTGATAAAGTCCGTGGACAGCGAAAGGCTCTGCGCCGAAGACTTGAGGCTCCCCAGGGTGCCGATGACGGACGCAAAAACCGCGTCCTGCGCCTGATACCGCACCTTTTGGCCTTGCAAAAGGGTGATCGAGCGCCTCTCTGCTTGCATTAGCCCGGCAACCAGAGCGTTGGTATCCAGACCCGTGATCAGACCACCAAACTGAATATTGGCCATCTTCGCCTCACTAGAAACAATCGGAGCGTTAACCGCGGTCTTAAGGC
>DATACQ010000552.1:0-5381 GCA_036258955.1 Binatia bacterium | reverse complement strand
CGCAGCGTTCTTAGGCATGGTTATGACGACGGTCCGGTTAGTGGGGCTAAAGTAAGTGTTGGCGACTCTCTGCAAATCGGCTTTCTCCACCGCCTCGTATTTGCGCCAGACGGTGTTGATGAGAGCGGGGTCGTCGTAGTACACGGCGAAGTGTCCCAAAGCGTTAGCGCGGCGGCGTGTGCTATAGAGTTGCTGCGCGCGCTCCCGCTTGAGCTGCATCCGTACTTTGTCCTGCTCCCAATCAGCGATGGGCTCGCGCCGCAACCGTTCGATCTCCTCGTAAACGAGGGTTTCCAAAACGGCTAGATCAGTCGATGGCCGCGCCCCCATGGAAAACCAGAAAAGCGACGGGCCGCGCCGTTCGTCAGGGCCGGCCGATACGCTCTGCGCGATCTCTTTTTCCTTCACCAACTTTTGGTGCAGGCGGGAAGAAACGCCTTCCGCTAGCACCTCGCCGAGCACGCTCAGCGCATACCAATCCGCAGTGTTGCCGGGCGGAATTTGGTAAACGATGTCCAAGCGCGCGGTTGGAGCGAACGCGTCTTCAATGATTTTCCTGCGTTCGACAGTCTGCTTCGGTTCAGCGACGTTGGGCACCGGCGGCGGCGGCTGTGCCGGAATCGCCTCGAAATATTTTCTTATCAACTGCATTGCCCTTGCCGTTTCGAAATCGCCGACCAGCGACAAGACGGCATTATTTGGCGCGTAATATGTGCGGAAAAACTCCTTCGCATCTTCCAACGTAGCTGCGTTCAGGTCATCCATCGAGCCAATCGTTGAATGCTGATAAGCAAAGTTGTCGTAGGCGGTCCCAATAACCGCCTCGTAAGTCTTGCCATAAGGCCGATTATCATAGCTCTGGCGGCGCTCTTCTTGTACCGTGAGCCGTTGATTATCGAAGTTGGCTTGCGTGATGCTCGGTGCGCGCATGCGGTCTGCTTCAAGAAAAATTCCTAACTCGAGCTGATTGGCCGGAAGCGTCTCGAAATAGTTGGTTCGATCCGCATTGGTTGTGCCATTTGCGGAGCCGCCATTATTCTCGACCAAAATAAAATGCTCGCCTTTCCCGACGTTTTCGGATCCTTGAAACAGCATGTGCTCAAACAGATGCGCGAAGCCCGTCCTACCCGGGCGCTCATCACGCGAGCCCACATTGTACGTCACGCAGATGGAGAAGGTCGGCGCGTTATGGTCTTCGGCCAAAAGAACCCGAAGCCCGTTCTTCAGGCGGTATTCCTTGAACGCAATATCAAATGATTGTGACGGTTTCTGGAGCGCTGGAGCGGAAACTCGTGGAGCGCAGGATAGTGATGCCACGCCCGCGATTAAAATGAAGCAGAGCCACGCTCGAATGAGGGAAGCGGTTTGCCGGTGAGCCGGATCGGGCTTTGCGTTTGCCAAAAACATCTTCGAGGTTGCTATCGCCGTCACAACTCGAGCCGGCAATCTAACCGTATGATAGCAATCCCGAGTAAAGATGCCAATGCAACTTATGCGGTTGACATAATCCTGGGAAGCGCACTATTAGATCATCAGATCATCAAAGACGCGGGAGGTTGTCATGCAAACTGCGTGGGAACAAGTAACCGTCGATAACAGCCCCATGGGACTGTATGTCGCGCAGCCGGAAGGCCAGGGCCCGTTTCCGGCCATCCTTGTCATTCAGAATAAAGACGGGGTGAAGGAATTCACGCAACAGATGACGCACCGGGTTGCTGAAGCCGGCTATGTCGGAGTCGCGCCGCAACTTTACCACCGCGAAGGCGAACCGAAAACTGAAGAAGAAACCGAGCACCTGAAAGAGTTCCGCCGTGACACTCATGTCTTAAGCGATATTACAGCAACGCTCGAGTACCTGCGCGGTTGCGCCAACATAGATACTTCCCGTTTGGGCATCGTCGGCTTCTGCATGGGCGGCAGGGTAGCGTTTCTGATGGCAGCGGCAAGCAAGTCGTTCAAAGCAGCGGTCGATTTCTACGGTGGCGGCGTCTATTCGAAGTGGGGCATAGATCGGCCCGCGCCAGTGCAGCTGCTATCGGACATTTCGTGCCCAATTCAGGGCCACTTCGGTGAGTTGGATACCAATCCGCCGCCCGAGGAGATGCGAGTTTTGGACACCGAGTTGCACCGGCTCGGCAAAAAGCATGAATTCTTCTTCTATCCCGACTCTGCGCACGGCTTTAACCGCAGCGACGGAAAAGCTTACAAGCCTGAGCATGATGCGACTTCCTGGGGACGGACTTTGGAATTCTTCGCCAGACATCTCGCTCAAGCGCCCCGGAAGAAAGCCGCGGCGGGTTGAGATGCGCATGCCGGAAAATTAGCTCTACGATCATAGCGCAACCCAAAGGAATGATTCATGAGCTTATGCTCGTCCGAGGAGCAAGCCTGTTCGGTCGCGGCCAATGGGCTTGTACCTTGAGGAGAACGGCGAACGTACGTAGTAACGCAACCAATGAGGAGAAATGCAGCTTAGCGCCAACACGGCACGAGTCGGCGTAACTTTGTACTCATGTGTCCGCTCTCTACGAAGCTTCCTCCTCGGACTCAGCCGAGTTGCGCCTTCTGCGACCTCCCGTTTATCCCGGTCACCCAAGCTAATTTTCGAACGAGGAGACAGTAGGATGAAATATAAAAAGCGCTTAGGTTTTTCGTTGTTGGCTCTCGTCCTCGTCGCGCTGGCTCCGGCGAGGGGGTTTGGCCAGGAAACGATTCGCATCGGCGTGCCGCTCTTTCCTACCGTATCCTTTCCGGCGTTCATTGCCCATGAGAAAGGCTTCTTCGAAAAGTACGGTCTCAAGGCCGAGATCATCCGCATCAACAGCGAGCCGACTACTTACCAGGCGCTCATTTCGGGAGATATCGATGTCACCTCCGGAGCCCCGACCGGACTGGTACAGTCGAACCTGCAGGGCGTTCCCGTGGTCTCCCTCGGCAGTTGGGACAATCTGGTCTCGTATGCGATGGTAAGTAAGGAGAGGATTGAGGACCTTTCCCAGTTAAAAGGCAAAAAGATCGGCATTAATCGACTCGGCGGCAAATCGTCGCTTATTCTCCGCGTCATGCTGGAAGATGCCGGGCTGAACACCACAAAAGACGTGACATTACTGCAACTCGGTGGCTCTCAGGAAAGACTGGCAGCACTGTTGCGCGGCGGTATCGATGCGGCGCCTGTAGATTTTGCCTTCGAGCCCAAAATGAAGCAACTGGGCCTCAATTTGGTGGCAGGCAAGAAGACACCGTTCATGAACGGGCCAATGGTGGTCAAAGCTGCATCCGTTCAGGCAAACCGTGGCAAATGGGTGCGCTTTGTCAGAGCCTACATGGAAGCGACTCACTACCTTACGAGTAATAAAGAAGGATCAATCGAGACTCTGCGCCGCAGCATCGGGCTGGAAGAAAAAGAAACCCTGGATCATGCTTATGAACAGATGCGCGCGCGAGCCGATGTCCACTTGATCCCCTCGGACGCCGCAGTGAATAACCTGATCAAAATGATGACTTACGTAGAAAAGCGCGCCGTAACGGTCGATAAGGCCAAGCTTGCGGACTACTCCATCGCTAAAGAGCTGATTCAAAACCAGGCAGTACCGGTTAAGAAATGACAATTGGAGTGGTGGAGTATTGGGAGCCATGGAGTGATGGCCCGGCCTTCTTGGGGCCTCGTTAGCCTGTCGTAAACTTGGGCATCGCGTCCGATACTCCAGTACTCCAACACTCCGTTACTCCGATCTTTTTGAACCGTGAGCGAAATTTCTTTCGTCGATACCACCTTGCGTGACGGCCAGCAGAGCCTTTGGGCGTTGGGCATGAAGACGGCCGCCATGCTCCCGATCGCGACACAGATGGACCGCATCGGTTTCGAGTCGATGGAGTTTTTCGTCTCCGTCATGATCAAGAAATACGTCCGCGAGCATAAAGAAAACCCTTGGCTGTGGCTACGCGAGGGCAGCAAACGCTTTCGCGAGACTCCGCTGCGTAACCATGGAGGGCTGCATGGCTCCGGCGCTTTTGAAAAGCTGCCGCATTCGGCTATGAAGCTGCTGGCGGAGCGGGTGGTTTCCTATGGCGTCACGCTCACCCGGACATCCAACTCTTGGAATGATTTTGCTGAGCTGCGCGACGAAGTGCGTGAGCTTTCCGCCATCGGCATGCGCACCGTCGTCAACCTCATCTACAGTGTCTCGCCACGGCACACCGACGAATACTACGCGCAAAAAAGCCGCGAAGCAGCGGCCATCAAACCCTACCGCATCTGCTTCAAAGACGTGGGCGGATTGCTTACACCCGAGCGCGCGCGGACGTTAATCCCGATCATCCTGGAAAATGCGGCCGCCGTCCCGGTGGAATACCACGCCCATTGCAATAACGGCCTTGCGCCGCTCTGTTATCTCGAAGCGGTGAGGCTGGGCATCAAGACGCTGCACACGGCGATACCTCCGCTCGCCAACGGCTCTTCACAACCGTCCGCTCTCAATGTCGCGCGCAATCTTCGCGCGTTGGGTTACACGCCGCTGGTCGATGAGGCTGCAATCGGCCCGGTCGAGGATCATTTCACCCGGGTCGCCAAACGCGATGGACTGACGATCGGCCGTCCCTTTGCCTATGACGAGTCGCAGTATCAACATCAGGTTCCCGGCGGCGTTATCTCGAACCTGCGCCATCAACTGAAACTGGTTGGAAAGGAAGATCGCTTGCCGGAAACATTGGAGGAAACCGCGCGGGTGCGCGCCGACTTCGGCTATCCGATCATGGTGACGCCGCTTTCACAGTTTGTTGTCAGCCAGGCCGCGATCAATGTGATCGTCGGCGAGCGCTATAAGGAAGTCACCGATCAGGTAATTCAGTATGCTCTTGGTCACTGGGGGAAGGATGCCCCGGCGCTCATGAACGGCGCAGTTCGGGCGAAAATCCTAAACCGCGCGCGAGCCGCGGATTGGGAAAAGTGGCAGCCGCCGGACCTGTCTTTAAGCGATGTGCGCCGGAAGTTTGGCGGCGCCGCGGTTTCCGACGAAGAGCTCCTGCTCAGAGTGTATGCTGGCCCCGATGCAGTTAGCGCGCTCACCAACGCTGGTGCGCCGCGCCCGTACTTGAACGGGAGACAACCGCTAATGCGGCTGCTGGAAGATTTGACGAAGAAAAAAGATTGCCGGCAAGTCTTCATCAGCCGACCAGACTTTTCGCTGCGGTTGGCCAGCCAACGCCACTGAGCACGAGCTCGCGAGCGCTACGGGTTTTCCTCCAGTTTCTTCACTAGTTCGACCACCGGGGTGGGCTGGTCCATCAAGTCTTTGTAAAGCGCCTCGAGCTCTTGGCCACTGATCGGTTCCATGTCGAGCCGCGATCGCTTCACCTCGCTCAAGAGTTCCGGATCACTTAGC
>DATACQ010000551.1:0-2292 GCA_036258955.1 Binatia bacterium | reverse complement strand
CGAAGTTGTACTTTGTCGGATTGAACTTGAGCTTTTCGGCATTCCGATAATCATTGGGCGTGTACGGCTCAATCTGATGTCCCATATTACCGTGAGGCGGGTCGCCCTTTGTTTCGTCGTAGAAGCGTTTGCCGACTTGGTTTACCAGGATCAAATCCTGCCAATCCTTAACGCTCAAGCCCGTGGCGCGCACCAGTGGAAAGATCGGGCTCTCTGGTTTCCATGCGACATAATTATGTTTCTGGCCGATGGTGCGCTGGCTGCGCATCGTCGCGCCGTTCTCCAGAGTTTGATTCGCCAGACCCCACAACGAAGCCCCAATTGTCATCGCGGCGAGCTCTCCGCTGGCGTCTTGATAGCTATAAGGTTCGCCCGCGCATTGGACGACTGCGGTCAAACGCGTATCGAACATGCGGCGGAAATTCAAATTACTGGTGCTCCCGCCGGTAGCAATGATGACCGCTTTGGTCGCGCGCAGATTAATTGTTGGTTGGGTGCTCTCAATATTGCCGTCGGAACGAAAGCTCTTGAGCGGTGACGTTGCGCCGGGCATGATCCGCGGGGTGTACTGCGCAGCAATGCCATTTACACGGCCCGGTTTTTGCGGGCTGGACGGCTCGCGCAGAAGGCTTGTCATTTTATAATTCAACAAGAACCGCACCCCCTTGGCACGCGCGCTTGCTTCCAACGGTCTGATCACTCCCGTGCCTGCGGCAGCATTAGGACTTTCCAGGCCGGCTCCTTTGGTCCAAAACGCGTGGTTCTCCCGCGGTGCCGAGTTGCCTGTGGTAGACGCGCCGTGATTGTCCGGCGCTTTATCCGTAAACACAACTCCATTTTCCAGTAAAAATTCGAAAGTAAGGGCGCAATGATCAGCAAAGGCGCGCATCAAGGCGCGATCATTGTAGCGATAATCGGGCGAGCCGTTCGGCTGCACAACCGTCCAGTCCGTGAGATCTGAAAACACCATGTCGGGAGAATCGGCGATGTTGTATTTCTTCTGCGCGCTGGTGCCGCCGCCCAATGCCATATGGCCGCCGCTGATGATCGCGTGGCCGCCCACGTCGTAGTTCGCCTCAACCACGATCACCGAGGCGCCGCCGTCCGCTGCCTTGATGGCGGCCGGCAGACCCGCGGCCCCTGAGCCGATTACTATGACGTCGGCCTCGATTTCCCAACTTGTACCGTTCCCTACTGCTGCTTGTGCCATTGCGTTCTCCGTCGACTTTCCCGATCTGTTTAGCACCTGACTAGCCGCTGCGTCCATACACTTCTATCAATTCGCGAAGCGTCCGGCTCGGTTCACCTTCGTTCAAATCGTTCAAATCGTTCAAACCCCCTCCTTACGTCTTCCCCCGGTGTGCGGGGAAGGAAAACAACCGGGAACGAGTTCAACGACTTGAAACGATCGAACTGCTTGAACGGCTTGAACCGGAGCGTAGCGACATTGACATTAATAATGCATATCCGCGTTCATGCCGCCGGAAACCGAAATTGCCTCGCCGTTGATGCTGACCGACAGAGGCGAACACAGAAACGTGACGACGTGAGCAACATCCTCAGCCGTCACGAGATGCCGGATGGGACTTCGTTGGCGCAGTTCCTCCAAATAGACCTCAAGAGCCTTACCCTGCCGCTCAGCCTCGGCGCGGTGCCGCACCAGGACTGCCTCGGTAAGCGTAGTGCCAGGATAAATCGCATTCACGTTGATCCCATGAGGGCCGAGTGTATTTGCCAGGGATTTTGTTAAAGAAACAGAGGCAATGTTGCGCGCAGGTGTGCTGATCGCCGTACCGGGCGTTCGCCCGGCGCCACCGCTTAGATTAATGATCCGCCCCCACCGGGCCTGTTTCATGTAGGGCGCCGCTTCGCGCGCGCAGCGGTAATAGCCGAGAAACTTCTCTTCGAAGTCTTTTATGATCTGCTCATCGGTGATGGAATTCATCTCATCGGGAATCGTGCCGCCGACCCGGGCAGCACAGTTGGCTAGAATCTGTATGCCGCCGAGCGCCTCGGCGGCGTGTCGCACAAACCGTTGAATCGACTCGAGCTCCAGGGTGTCAACTGTCAGTGGAACAATCGTGCGCTCGGTCTCTTCAGCAATTTCCCTGGCCGCGTCACGGAGCCGTGCTTCAGTTCTCGCGCCTATAGCTACGTCGCAACCTTCGCGCGCCAACTGCCGCGCTATTGCTTTGCCCATCCCAGCGCTGCCGCCGGTGACAATCGCCTTCTTGCCGCGAAGCTGAAGATCCATTTGTCCTCCCAAACACTTCCATTGGCTAGAGGTCCAAC
>DATACQ010000550.1:0-4167 GCA_036258955.1 Binatia bacterium | reverse complement strand
TATCGCAGCATAAGGGAAGGGGGTGTTTTCATTGAGCCAACCAGCACTGTTTGCTTTAGCAGGATTGATCGGCGGGATCGTTTTAGCGCTGGTCTTCGTTTGGATTCGTAGCAAACAGAATCAAGTTCAGCGCGAGGCGGCTGCACAAGCTTCCGCCCGAATCATAGAAGAGGCTAAAAAGGATGCCGCTGGCATTCGAAAAGAGGCTGAGATCCAAGCAAAGGACACCGTCTTAAGAGAAAAGGCGGAATTCGAGCGGGAAGTCCGCGAAATGCGGCGCGAGCTGCAAAACCAAGAAAAGCGGCTGATCAGCAAAGAGGAGATGATCGACAAGCGAGCGGAGGCCATCGATAAGCGCGAGGTGGACTTTGTCAAACGTGAAGCCGGGCTCAAGAGCCGCGAGCAGAGAATTGAGGAACAAAGTGTCGAATGGAGCCGCCAGATCGAGCAAGCGCGCCGTCAGCTTGAACAGGTCGCGGGGATGACCCGTGAGGAGGCGAAAAAGAACCTTATCGACGAGATGACCGAAGAAGCGAAGCATGATTCGGCCAAGCGCATTCGTGTCATTGAAGAGGAAGCCAAAGAAGAGGCGGTTCGAAAGGCGCAGAAAATTGTCGCTCTGGCGATCGAGAGATTGGCCGGGGATTTTGTCGCGGAACGCTCCGTGACGGTTTTCCCTTTGCCCAACGATGAGCTCAAGGGAAAAATAATCGGCCGGGAAGGTCGCAACATTCGCGCGCTTGAGGCGGCGACAGGCATTGATCTGATCGTAGACGACACGCCGGAAACCGTCGTTATTTCGGGTCACAACCCGATCCGGCGGGAGATCGCCCGTTTATCTTTGGAGAAATTGATCGCGGATGGTCGTATTCACCCCGGCCGCATCGAAGAGGTGGTGCGCAAGTCCGAGCAAGAGCTCGATGAGGCGATTCGGGAGGCCGGTCAGAAGGCGATCTTCGACGTCGGGATTCATGGCGTTCACCCCGAAATTGTGAAACTTTTGGGCCGTCTGAAATATCGCTACAGCTACGCACAGAATGTTCTGCTCCATTCCATCGAAGCAGCTTTCATTTGCGGCGCCATGGCGGTGGAGTTGGGGCTAAACGAGAAACAGGCGCGGCGGGCGGCTTTGCTGCACGATATCGGCAAAGCGGTGGATCATGAAGTGGAAGGCTCCCATGCCATCATCGGAGCCGAGCTGGCGCGCAAATACGGCGAGTCACCCAAGATCGTAAATGCCATCGCCGCGCACCACGAGGATGTCAAAGCGGAGACTATCCTCGCGCCGTTGGTGGACGCTGCCGATGCTCTGTCGGGAGCGCGTCCCGGCGCGCGGCGTGAGATGATGGAGAGCTACGTACGCCGCCTCGAGGATCTCGAGCGCATTACCAATTCGTTCAAGGGAGTCGAGAAATCGTACGCGGTTCAAGCGGGCAGAGAAGTCCGCGTGATGGTGCAACACAATATGGTCTCCGATGACGAGGCTGCGCGGATGGCGCGCGAGATGGCGCGAAAGATTGAAAATGAGATGACCTATCCGGGGCAGATCAAAGTCACGGTGATTCGTGAGTTGCGCTCGGTGGACTATGCGAAGTAAGCTTCGAGGTCCGAGTTTTGCGTTTCGAGTTAAAGGGGCCCAACCCGAAACCAGGAACACGAAACCCAAAACGATTGAGCCATGCGCGTTTTAATTTTGGGAGATGTCATGGGCCGGCCCGCCCGGCGCGCGGTGAGCGGGCTCGTGCCGTCCTTGATTAAGGAGGAGAAAATCGACCTCGCTATTGCCAATGCGGAAAACGCCGCCGGTGGCATGGGGGTTGATCTGAAGAGCGCCGGTGAGCTGTTTGGGGCGGGCCTGCACGTGCTTACGTCAGGCAATCATATCTGGAAAAAACGAGAGATATTTTCGTATCTCGACTCTAAGCCAAACCTTATTCGGCCGGCAAACTATCCCGAAGGCGCGCCCGGCCGAGGCTGGTGCGAATGGCGTGATCAAAGCGGTCTCACTGCTCTTATCGTTAACATCCAGGGCCGGGTCTTCATGCCCAATCACGTCGATGATCCGTTTCGCTCTGTGGATGCGATTCTCAAGGAGCATGGCCGTCATTCACCGGTCGTGATCGTCGATGTACACGCGGAAGCGACTTCCGAGAAAAATGCCTTAGGATGGTATCTGGACGGCCGTGCCAGCGTCGTATACGGCACGCATACTCACGTCCAGACGGCCGACGAGCGAATCCTTCCCAACGGCACCGCGTACATTACAGACCTTGGTTTGTGCGGCCCGTTCGATTCGGTCATCGGTATGGAAAAAGAAAACGTCATCACCGGTTTCATTAGCCAGTTGCCGCGCAAATTCGAGGTGGCGCAGGACAACGTTGTGCTGCAGGGCGTCATCGTCGAGATAGACGAGCGCAGCGGTAAAGCGCGCGGCATCAAGCGCATAAGGCTTTATGCCGACGCGTTATGAAAGGCATCTGTTCCAATCGTGCCAAAAGTTCCAAGCGTTCCCGCCCCACCTGTTTCCCCCCCGCGCCGGGGAGGAATGAGACGTTTGAACAGCTTGAACGTTTTGAACTCGATTCGTCGCGAGGCTCTGCTCGACCTCAAACCTTATGAGAGATGATAATCGTGCTACGATCATGAAAGACGTAGACACCCAGCTAGAAGTGATCAAAAGGGGCGCGGTCGAGCTCCTCCCGGAGGAAGAGCTACGGTCGAAGCTCGAGCGTGGCCGGCCCCTGAGGATCAAAGCGGGCTTTGATCCCACCGCCCCGGATCTTCATTTAGGGCATACGGTGCTGATCCAGAAGATGAAGCAGTTCCAAGAACTGGGTCATGACGTGATCTTCCTGATCGGTGATTTTACCGGGATGATCGGCGATCCGTCGGGGAAGTCTGAAACACGGAGGCAGCTCACCAGGGAGGAAGTCCTTAAAAACGCCGAGACTTACAAGGCGCAGATTTTCAAAATCCTCGATGCCGCGAGAACGATTGTCGAGTTCAATCATCGTTGGATGGAGAAACTGGACGCCGCCGGCATGATCGAGCTAACCGCGAAGTACACAGTGGCGCGCATGCTCGAGCGCGAAGATTTCAAACAGCGCTACCTGAAACAGCAGCCGATCAGTATTCATGAGTTTCTCTATCCATTGATGCAAGGCTACGACTCAGTAGTTCTCGAGGCTGATGTCGAGTTGGGCGGCACCGATCAACGTTTCAACCTGCTGATGGGCCGCGAGCTGCAGCGTGAATACGGTCAGGAGCCTCAGGTGATATTGACGATGCCGCTGCTCGAAGGCATCGATGGCGTGCAGAAGATGAGCAAGTCGCTCGGAAATTACATCGGGATCAATGATCTGCCAGAGGATATTTTCGGCAAAATCATGTCCGTTTCGGATGCTTTGATGTTTCGTTATTACGAGCTATTGAGTGATCGGTCTTTGGCGGAAATCGAGACGTTGCGCACGCAGGTGAAAAAAGGGTCGCGCCACCCGATGGATGTCAAAAAAGCTTTGGCCGAAGAACTCGTGGCAAGATTCCACGGCACCGCGGCGGCGCAGTCCGCCCGCGATTACTTTGAGACTCGGCATCAAAAAAAATCAGTTCCGAAAGAAATCAGGAAACAATTCTCGGCGCACCGCCCGATCTGGATTTGCCGCCTTCTGGTGGATCTTGAGTTTGCGAAGTCCAGCGCGGAGGCCCGTAGGCTGGTCGCCCAGGGAGCGGTGCGTGTCGATGGCAAAGTCATCAATGATGTGAACTTTGAGTTTGCGGGCGACGCCCACCGGATCCTCGAGGTTGGTAAGAATCGCATTGCCCAGGTCACGGAGACTTCTTAACAGCAATTGGCTTTCACCCTTGACAACGCATCGGCGGCTAGATAATTTCAACCTTGGCTGATGAAGCCGTCGTATCTGCCGCCGAGCTCGGGAGATGAATTTTGAGATCTCCCGAATCGGTGTTGACAACCTCGGGTTTAGCTCTTATAAACATACGTTGCGCGCTTCTTCTGCGCGCGAACAATCCGGTCTTTGAAAACTAAATAGTAGCAACTGCCATTTATGAGCAGTGAGGTTTAGGGTTTCCGAAAAGCACTTTGAGTGCAGCTATCGAGCTTTTCAGTGAATGGTTCACCTAAGGGTGGATTGAAGGTTTTAACTGGAG
>DATACQ010000549.1:0-6673 GCA_036258955.1 Binatia bacterium | reverse complement strand
CAACCCTGATAGCACCAAAAATATCAACGTGGCGGTTTTTAGTCACAGCGGCTTTGATCCGAGCGTTATTGATGTAAACACGGTTCGATTTGGCGCAACAGGTACTGAGACAGCACCTATCAACGTGGCACGGAGAGAACTGAACGGAGACGGAACGCGTGATCTTGTTTTGCGTTTTGCCATCCAGGATCTCAGTATTCAGTGTGGCGATGTCTCGGTAACTCTGAAGGGACGGCTTGCTGATGGTCAGTCGTTCAGCGGATCGACTCCCATCAGAACAAAGTGCGGAACTCAGCAACAAACAGTCTCGATGTCACGTCCATAGCTGGAACGCACCTTTTCAGTTCCAGTTCGCCAACTAGCGCAGGGACTAATTCAGCTCATGATCGGCGCGGTCTGTCTAAGTGAAGCTACCGGCCACATCTAATTTGGCCCCGATTTCTCCGCTCGAACTCTGTTGTATGAATGGCGTGAGCTGCATCTTCGCGAATCGCCCTCAACAACTCTGCAGATTCCGGAGCCGAAGCTTCTTCGAGGGCCGAGCGCTGGATGAAAGTTCCGTTATTTGCGGTCCGTCTTCTTGCGCAGCCCGCTGTTGTAATGCGCAAAGCGCAGAGACGCTAGCTCCCAAACGTTTCGCGGAGTGAAATTAAAGACACACTGTGGCCTAAAGACGAACCCGTCGGTTTTTGCGCGCTACCGCGCAATCCGTCAGGCCGAGCAAGTTTATGTTTGACAAAGAAGTTATCTTTCGAGAATGTCGCACGGCCACCTGTAAGTATCTGATCGAAGAAACCCAGATCAGCGAGTTAAGGGAGATGGTTGTGGCGCTGAACGGGTCAGGTTATCGACGTGACGGTCAACCCACACCTGCGCCTCCGTGTACGCAAAGTTCGTAGCCTCCTCAAACGTGAAGAATTGTTCAGGAGAAATCATAACGTGAGATCCCCGTTCACCGGGCGTCAACATCCAGCTAATATGCGCCACAGGTATGAATTTGCTTCCGCTCTCACCCCGTAGGGCCCCGCTCAAGATAGTGTGCCATTTGTAGCTTAAAGACATAAAGCTCAGCTCTTCGGGCGGACTGCCTCGGTTTTGCGTAGAACGGCCGGCAAGTTTGTTGCCGCCAGAGGGTAGCGATACTGAAAAGCAGGGGCGGATAACGTCTCGCCCAAACCTCCAGGATCAGAGATATTATTCGAGAGACGCAAAAGCGTTGCCACTCCGGAGCCCCCGCAGCTCGAACCCCAGCGCGTTAAAGTTGGATCACTCACTAGCTATAGCTGTGCAAGTAGATGTCTCGGCGATGGAACACATCATATTCAGCATTGCCTCAAAACGGCTTCATCTGCCTCTCGGAACGCTACAAGCGATCAATCAATGGGACACTCTCCTAGCCGAGTGTGCTGTAAAGTGCGCGAACAAACGTTGAACTTTTCCAAAGAAGGGCCACGCAGGACTTTGATACAGCTAAGCGCCGCCGGCGATGCGCCAACCGAGGTCCTTGCCATTGGAATGACTTTCGCAACAAGATCAATTGAGGATTGGAAGCAGCGACTGGAGGCCTACGGGCGTGTCGGCGGCGAAGAAGATTCTGATCGTTGACGATACCGAGGAGATTCGAAACGATCTTTGCCGTTTCTTTCGCGCGCAGGGGTATGACATACTCGATGCGGCCACTGGCGCTCAAGCCTTGGAGATACTGACCAGGGAGAGCGTGGATCTCGTAATCTCAGACTACGTGATGCCGGGCATGGACGGAATTGAGCTGATCGAAAGGATTCACGCGGAATGGCCCACAACCCGGTTGGTTCTGCTGAGTGGTTATCTCTCCGCTATCGAAGCGGACATGATGCTCAAGGGAAAAGCGCAGTACATTTCCAAGCCGACAAGCCTTAGCGCGCTACTGAATACGGTCCGGCTACTCCTCCCCGCTCTCGCTTTCACCTTCATCTTCGAACGCATCGGATAAAACGCCCAGTGCTTAATAGAACCTTGACGACTGCTGCGCCTGGGTGGTATTGCCCGTTGCACAAGTAGCCCGTCGACTTCCCTTGTCTTCTTCGGCTTCGTGCCGCTACACTCCCGTTCGGCTACTTAACAACTCCGGATTAAGTGCAATCTTGTTCCGACGGAGGGCCTTGATTCGGTTGAATGCTCGTGAGGCCGCTGGGTTTAGCTCGTACAGGTACTGGAGGGATCGCAATGAGAAGATTCGCTGTCACACCGACTATGACATGGCGCTATTGCCGGCAACCAGGTTTGATGGCTGGAGCTTTTCTGTTGTTTCTGGGACTCGGTACAGTCGTGCATGGACGCGAATTTTTTTGCGCTGGAGGTGACATTGCCTGTCTTTTCGAGGCCATCACCGAGGCTAAATTCAACGGGGAAGCCAACACGATCTATTTGGACACTGGAACTTATACCGGGTTACAGTTGCCCTCGATATCAGGGCCTTTTCCGATTACCATCGTCGGTGAAGACCCTGACCGCACTATCGTCAGCGGGGCTGGCCAGAGTCTCAGCAACGTCTTTTTCATAGCGGCCGAAGGAAATCTCACCTTGGATGGTTTGACCGTTACCGGTGCCATCCAGGCCAGTGGTATACGAAATCTCGGCACGCTTACGATCAGCAATGTAGCGATCCGTTCCAATACAAACTTTTTTTTCGGTGGCGGAATTTCTAACTCTGGTACAACTAACATCTTCAACAGTACGATCAGTGACAACTTTTCAGTCGAGTTCTCCGGAGGCGGAATCCACAATCCCGGTTTTATGACCGTTACTGACAGTACAATCGTAAACAACGCAGCCGGCGGGGCCAACACGAGCGGCAACGGCGTACAAAACTCAGGCACACTCAAGATTGCTAATACTACGATTGCCAGAAATAGCCGCCCTGCCGAAGTACGAGGAGGCGGCATCGAGAATCTAGGCTTGCTAGAGATTACGAACAGCACGATCACCGAGAACAGAGGAACCAGTGGCGGAGGAATCGCTAATCTAGGGACTGCAGAACTCCGGAATACGATTTTGGCCGGGAACACCGGTCTGAGTCAGGGGACATCTCAAGTCTTTGCAGCCGGCGGAGCCGACTGTGCTGGTACTCTCGTATCGTTAGGCAATAACATCATCGGGGACCCACAGGATTGCAATATTAATCTCCAACCTACTGATGTTACGGGCAGTCCAGGGCTGGCAGAGTACACTGAAAACACCTCGATACCCGGTTCGGGGCACTATCCGCTGCTTGCTGACAGCCCGGCTATCGACGCCGCAAATTCGGAGAATTGTACAGAAGCTGATCAGCTTGGAAACCGGCGTGTCGGCATCTGCGATATAGGCTCAGTTGAGTTCACAGGCGCGAGCGCCGGAAAGTTACTGGTTGACATAGACATCAGGCCGAGAGGTGACGCTGCGAGAATCAACCCTAGCAGTTCGAAATACATCAACGTCGCCGTTTTTAGCGGCAACGGCTTTGACGCGACCGCCATTGATCCGAACACGATCCGTTTTGGGGTTAGCGGGACTGAAGCGACTCCGGTTCATGCTGCTCCGAGAGACGTGAACAAAGACAAATCGCCTGATCTGATTGTGCGTTTCAGAATCCGGGATCTCGGGGTTCACTGCGGCGATACTTCGTTGAGTCTTGCGGGACTGATTGCTGATGGTCAATCGTTCAGTGGCTCAATATCGATTACAACGAAGTGCAAGCAACAGCAACGCCCAGTATCGCTCGGGTTGCAATAGCAGCCGCAGAGTGGAAATTTCAGTTGGGTCGCATGCCAACGAGTCAGTCGGGTCTTCTCCGGTAAACCCGGATTCCGCAGTTGGCCCTGATGCGGCGGGCGAGGAGCAAGCCTCGTAGCGAAGCCAATAGATTCTGCCGCTGATCGGACGTCGATCAGCGGTGTTTTTGGCCTGGCAAAAATTCTATAAACCATCTACAGCGAAAAGGGCGAAAATGACTTCGAAACTGCATGCTTAAGTGTCTTCGCTACTCAGGCTCTTACCTCGCTCTCGCGGTAGCTAGGTTCAACTGCGGAATCCGGGATAAACGGAAACAGCGGACCGCCCGCCATTCTTTGCAACCGCTCCCGCCTATCGATCACGTCCTGTGCACGGCGCAGTGAATGGCTGGCCGGTATTGTTCTGCTTGCATCCCGGTGAGATAATCAAGCACCTTCGACACTGTCGCGTCGCGTGGAATGGCTGATGGAAACGCACTACCCAACGGAAATCAATCACATCAAAGTCGCAGCCCTGGTGCGGATAACCTGGGACGATGGGCACGTGGGGGAGTATCCAGAGGTTTACTTACGTGGTCATTGCCCTTGTGCTATGTGCCAAGGACATGGGCCGGGACGCCGGTTTCTCGAAGTGCCGGATGCGCGGTTAGTTGGAATCGAAGCAGTCGGCAACTACGCTATCGAGTTCCGCTGGCATGACGGCCATAGCACGGGCATTTATTCCTACGACTACCTGCGCGCTTTGTGCCTGTGTGAGATTTGCAAAGCCCAAGCAGAGTGCTGACCTTGGAGAGTTTCGTGTTTCGAGTTTAACCCGAAACCTCAAAATCCGTAACCCGAAACGAAGCAATTCATTGCTGGTAGACGATTTCCCCTGAACGGCTGGCATCGTAGCCGCCGAGCGCCTCGACCGCTTGCCTAAATGAGGCGGAGCGAATCACATCCATCAAGCTTGCGCCGATGTCAGAGTTAAAAAACGAGCGTAGGAACAATAAATCGTATTGCTCCTCGCCGACAGAGATGAAATCCAGCTTGAGCGCGTGGGCTGCGGACTGGACGGCCAAACCCACGTCTGCCAAGCCGCTAGCCACTGCTACCGCGACTGCCATGTGGGTAAACTCCTCGCGTTCGTAACCGTGGATCTTGCCGGGGTCCAAGGACAACTGTGCCAGCTGGTAATCGAGCAATACGCGGGTGCCGGAGCCTGCCTGGCGATTTACGAAAATCACGTCGCTTCGCTCCAAGTCGTGTAATCCGGTGATGCGTTTCGGGTTGGCTGACTGGACGAGCAAGCCTTGCTGGCGCCGCACCAAATTTACCAGAACCACCGGAGTGTTTGGTATCAGACGTTTGATGTCAGGGATGTTGTAGACGCCCGTAAGTGGGTCGAGCAAGTGAGTACCACCGATGTGCGTTTCACCTCTCTTGATCGAGAGCAGCGCCCCCATGCTGCCGGTATTGCTCGCCGCAACCTTGAATCCGGGGTGCATGCGTTTGAGTTCGTTCCCTAGAATATCGATGGAAAGATCGTGGCTGCCAGCGCACAGGATTGCGCCGTCTATTTCTTCGGCGGGCCTGAGCAGCTCGATGTCCATCTCTTCGCCGGCATTAACGCCTTCGGTAAGGCTAGGGATGCGCATCAACCCGTCTGCCTGGACCATCGTGGTAATGACTCCGGCGCCCCGGCGCAGCGGTACGGCAACCAATTTTCCCTCGACTCGTCCCAGCGTGACCCGAACCAGTTCTTCTACGCCCAGGTGCGATGCCATCCTTTTCGGCAAGATTGCTTTAACGGTGGGTCGAGGGACGTAGCCCTGACCCAAGAACTTCGCGATAGCGGCTTCAATAATCTCCCGTGCTACGACGATGGCCGACACTGGATAACCGGGAACGCCTACGACCGGCTTATTTTGCACGATCCCTAAGATGGCCGGTTTGCCCGGCATGACATCGATCCCATGAACCAGCAGCTCGCCGGCTTCAGCGATAACCTCGGCGGTAAAGTCGTGCTCGCCCGCGGAGGAGCCCGCAATGACCGCTACCATGTGGTGGTCACTCAATGCGCCGTGCACGGCGGCTTTGAGTTTTGCCGGATCGTCTCCCACCTTTGGGAGAACCCGTGGGGCGCCGCCAGCTTCTTTTATGAGGGCCGCTAGAACCGTCGAGTTGAATTCAACAATACGCCCGGGATGAAAATCATCGCCGGGGGTCAAAAGTTCGTCGCCCGTAGGGATGATTGCTACGCGCGGGCGAGCAAGAACCTCGACCTCGCGGTGGCCGGCAGCAAGTAATGCGCCGAGATCATACGGTCGCAAGCGATGCCAACGGGTGAGTAGCAGCTCGGTTGCGACCACATCTTCGCCGACAAGGCGGACATGTTGCCAGGGTGAGGCGGCTTCAAAGATTTCCAGGGTGTTTTCGTCCAAGCGCCGCAGTTTTTCGACCATGATCACGGCATCCGCCCAGGAGGGGATGGCGTTACCGGTATCAACAAATGCGAAAACGCCATCTTCCACACCCTCCGCCAAGCGCCGCAGTCTTACAGGGTTAAACTCCGTGGCGCCAAAAGTGTCCTTGGCGCGGACGCAGATGCCGTCCATAGCGGCACCGTGATAATGCGGCGCCGAAATTTTAGCGAAAACCGCGCCCGCCGTGACGCGATTCAGGGCATTATCGACGGCCACGGTCTCGGTCTCGACGCATGAAGGACCGAAGCGGCTCAAAAATACTTCGCGCGCTTCGCGCAATGGGGTTTTTTTCAGGTAGCGCTTTCTTGCCATATGGACGTTAGCAGGGGAATTACTCGCGCCAAGTCGCCAAGGCCGCCAAGTTCGGAATTGTTGTTTCTTACGAGCGCGCTTTGCGTCCCTTCGGCGTTGCTCAGGACATGCTTTGCGCGAGATATTCTGTCGCCCTGCTAAAAC
>DATACQ010000548.1:0-3811 GCA_036258955.1 Binatia bacterium | reverse complement strand
CCGTACTGCCGCACTTCGATCTGATTGGCAATGGGAGTATCGCGCGGCATAAAAACGTAAGCTTCTATTGCGGCGCGCGCCGCATAAGCTGCAAAAGAGCCGCCGGCATTTCCCGCCGAGGGAATAGCGGCTTTTTTCACGCCCAGCTCTTTGGCCCGCGAAATCGCCAGCGAAAGACCGCGGTCTTTGAAGGAACCTGTTGGGTTTTGTGCCTCGTCCTTAATCCAAATCTGACCCAGTCCAAGCTCGGCGGCGAGCTTCTTGGCTTCGAAGAGCGGCGTGAACCCTTCGCCGAGGGAGATGATGCTGGCTTCATCTTCCACCGGCAATAGTTCGCGATAGCGCCACAGGGACGCAACTCGGCCCGGCAGGGAAGCCTTGGCGAGATTCTTTCTCGCGCCATCAAGATCATAGCGAACGAGAAGCGGCGAACCGCAGGGGCAGAGATTCAGCAGCTGCCGATGGCTGAAGTGCTGCGAACAACGCGGGCACACGACTTCTTTGACGAAGAACATGGGTTTGAGTCGCAAATCGCAATCGGCAATCTCAAATGAATAGCAGTTTCCTCTACTGCTTCGGGTATAGCCCTAGAATAGCTGTGATCGAAGGGGAGCACCCGGTCGACGAGGCCTATTTCAATGTCGCGCTGATCTTGCGCGTAATGCTGAAATCAAAGACTTGCTCGGGAGGCACCGGTTGCTTGGGCTTCGCTCGCGCCGAGGCATCTGCGATCATTTCACGCTGTATCTCTTCGCTAACTGCGCCGTCGTCAAGGAAAGCAGGCCCGGCGACTTCATATACGCGCGCCGCGACCTTTTCGGGATCTTTGCCGAGATCTACCCAGGGTCCCTTCAGGAAATCGATGGTGTATTTTCTGTCCGACTTGATCACGCGGATCGCGCGCAACATCGCGCGGACGACCTTGGTCACCAGTTCGGGCTGCTCGGACAGCAGGGTCTTCGTCGTTGCCAAGCCCCCTTGCACCGACCGATAAACATCCGCGGCGGAGACCAGCTTGCGAAATCCCTCGTCTTGAGCGGTGAACGTCAACGGCATCTGCAGCGGTGCGGCATCGATCACTTTTGCTTTCAAGGCAGCATAGGTCACGTGGCTGGGCCCCGTTGCCAGTATCGCAACATCTTCGGGACGAAGCTTGTGTGCTACGAGGATCCGTCGCGCAAGAATTTCCGCCAGTGAACCGACCCCGCCCGTCCCGATCTTTTTTCCTTTCAGCTGTTGCACGCTAGTAATGCCCGGTTGAACGATGAGATCAAATGACGGCTGGTCGGTGACAGCCAATATCACCTTAATGTCAGCGCCCCTCACCGCGGCACTAACGGCAGAACCCGTTGCGGAGGCGAACTGAGTGCTGTTCCCCAAGGTTGCTTGAATCGTTTGGATCGCCTGCATGATGATCAGCTCTACATCAAGGCCTTCTTCGCGAAAAAACCCGCGTTCCTTCGCGACAAAATAGGGCATGGTCGTCGTGCTCCGCGCGGCCAATCCCATGCGCACGGGAGTCAGCTTCTCGCGGCTTTCTGCGGTCCAGCCCGGCGTAACGCTGGTGATCAGCCCTATGAAAACCAAAAAAAGAACTGCCGCCGGTCGCAGATGATTCACACTTTGTCCGCGTGGATTCGTCAGGTTTAACCGTTCAATCGCTCACTCCATTCGCTCCGTTCAAGTCGCGCGAAACCGTTACAAACTTCGGACGTTCCGCGCTACTGTTAGTCTCCGTTCATATGGTTTGAACGGCTTGAACGATTTGAACCCTTGGAACTTTAGTCCGGGTTCTCTTGAGCCGCCGGCTCGTTCACGACGTGCTCGATCAGCCGCTGCAGTTCCGAGTAAGGCTGCGCGCCTACCATTAAGTAGCGTCCCGCATGAAACGTCGGAACTGCGTTCACTCCGAATGCTGCGCAGCGCCGCCAATCCTCATCGACAGCGTCCTTGAACTTTCGGCTCAGCAGCACGTCCGTTGCCTCGTCCGCAGGCAGGTCGTTTTCTTCGGCAAGCTGCGCTAGCACGTCAGGCTTGCCGATGTTCTTCACGTCAACGAAATAGGCACGGAACAGCGCGTTGGCGATCTGTTCCGCTTTGCCTTTCCCTTCGGCCCATTTCGCCAGTTCCTGGGCGAGGCGGCTGTTGTAAGACATGGTGCGCTCAGCGTTGTAAGGCAGCCCTTCGCGCTGCATGTTGACCGCCATCTTCTGATTGCGCGCGATCACCTCGGGGCCGCGGACGCTTCCTTCCTCCGGCGTTTCCGGATGGAGTGGAAAGTGGGTGAATTTGATCGTTAGACCGTAATCGTCTTTCAGCTTCTCGACACGCCCGGTGACGAGGTAGCACCAGGGTCAAACGAAATCGGAAAAAATTTCAAGGACGAGTGGTTCAGACATGATTACCTCCTTCCGACGGCAGGTTCAGTTTAACAGGTTCTTGAAAAACATTCGGAATGCTTCGAGAGCCTCAGCATGAACGGAAATCGTCAATGATATCGAAAACTCCGTTCGTCCTGAGACCGTCGAAGGTCTCCGAGAGAGTTTCTCAACAGCCTGTCAACGTCAACGTTAATAGTCTTCGGAGAGTTCGCGTCGTTCCAAACGTTCCAGTTCGTAACTCTGTAACGCGTTCAAAGTTCATGTTCGAAGGTCAACGGCAGAACGACTCTATGTTCATGTGTGATTCTATGGCTGGCTGCCGGGCGAAGTCAAAAGGATAATGATGATGGTCGGCGTTAAGACCCTCGCGCCTCGAGCCTCTCGCCTCAGGGCTCGCTTTAGGCTCGCGCCTACTATGTTGACATGACGTTGAGCGGTCGGATAATTTCAACGCCATGCCCTTTCTAACCGCCGGCGATTCCGTTGTTCACTACCAGTTGGAGGGCGCGCCGGGGAGGCCTTCGCTACTGTTCTCGAACTCACTGGGGAGCGATCTTAGAATTTGGGATCCGCTACTGCCGCACCTTGCGAAAGACTTTAGACTTGTTCGCTACGACTCCAGAGGTCATGGCTTGAGCGAAGCGCCGCCACCGCCTTACACCGTCGGCGATCTTGCGCGAGATGCGGTTTGTCTGCTGGATGCGCTTCAGATTAGCGAAACCGTAGTCTGCGGATTATCCGTCGGCGGAGTGATCGCGCAGCAGTTGGCCATCGATTTTCCTGAACGGGTGCGGGCGTTGGTTCTCTGCGATACCGGCGCCCGAATCGGCACTGAAACAAGTTGGGAAGAGCGCATCGCCACAGTAAAAGCCAACGGCCTTACGGCGTTAGCAACCCCTTCAATGGAGCGTTGGTTTTCAGAGGAGTTTCGCCGGCGCAATGGCACGCAAGTGCGCGGTTATGCAAACATGGTTCTTCGGACAGCGCTGGATGGCTACGTGGGAACTTGCTGCGCTCTGCGCGATACGGACCTGACGAAAGCGGCGGCATCCATCGCTAAGCCGACGCTCGTGCTGTGCGGCGATCAGGATATCGCAACACCGCCGCAGATGGCGCGAGAGCTGGCCGCTATTATTCCTAACGCCCGGGTGTTCCTTATTCCAGGCGCCGGGCATATCAGTTGCGTGGAACAACCGGCGCTCATGGCGGCTCAGATCATGCAATTTCTGCGGGAGGTGCAAATTGGCTGACGACCTATTTGAAAGGGGCATGGCTGTGCGCAAGTCAGTTCTCGGCGCCGAATACGTGGCCCGCGCTGAGGCCGGCAAGAACGAGTTTGATGAAGATTGGCAACGCTACGTAACCGAACATGCGTGGGGTGCAGTCTGGGCCCGGCCGGGCCTTGGTAAGAATATACGGTCCATGCTCAC
>DATACQ010000547.1:0-2659 GCA_036258955.1 Binatia bacterium | reverse complement strand
CAGCACGTCAAACATCTTGCCGGCGGCCTCGAACCCCACGATCTCCACTATAGTACTGAGCCTCCGACCGAGCTCTTGCGCGAGATCCACGGCTACACCAGAAAGCGCACCCGTGGCCGAATCCTTCCGCGCAAGAGCTCGGTCGGAGGCTCAGTACTATAGTGGAGATTGTGGGGTTCGAGGCCGCCGGCAAGATGTTTGACGCGCTGAAAGCTGGAGCCTGGGATGCGGCTTTTCTTGCCATCGACCCCGGACGCGCGGCCGAGGTCGATTTCACTGAGCCCTACGTCGAAATAGAAGGGACTTATCTTTTTCCTCCGGAATCCAAACTGAGCGGCATCGCGGACGTAGATCGTGACGGGGTGCGGGTCGGCGTGTCGGGTGGAAGCGCGTACGAGTTGTTTTTGACGAGGAGTCTGGAGCGCGCTCGCCTGGTGCGCGCGCCAACCCCTGACGCCGCGTTCTCTTTGATCCTGTCCGGTCAGGCCGACGTGCTCGCAGGCGTCAGGCAACACCTTGTCGCCAATTCCGCGAAGCTGCCCGGCGCGCGCGTGCTCGATGAGCGCTTCATGGCGATTCAACAGGCGCTCGGAATACCTAAAGGCCGCGATCAGGCAGCGAACTACCTGCAAGAATTCATCAATGAGGTCAAAGCTTCGGGCTTCGTGGCACGCGCCTTAGACAAACACGGCATTCGCGGCGTCTCGGTGCCGCCGGTGAGATAACTTCAGCGAATTGCGAAAAAGACTTCTGCCTCAATCTTCATCAATAAGCGGGTCGTTAATGCGAAAGTCCGAACGAGCTGATATCACCGCCGGAGAAGAAGGTGCCGATCAAATTGCCGCGGGTGATCGGCAAATCCAAGTGCGACGGGTGAGACTCGTCATGATGGATGGTGATGCGTAAAGGCCGTGGGCGCCGCAAGTGATTGCGCGCGAGCGCTTGCAGAGAATTTAGAGCCGGCTCGTCATCGGCGCCCTTGAGGCGCAGCGCGATGCGTTCGCCAGTTTGGAAAAGTCGAGCGGTCGCAACGATCGGGATCTTTAGCTCGTAAATTGTTCCGGGCTCCAGTGGCTCTCGGGATTCGTGCGCCTGGATAGGCTCCCATGGTTTACTGTCCTCTCGCAATCGGCGCTGCGACGCCCGGAGCCAACCGCGCGTAATCTCATGCTCTTTGTTGTCGTGATCGATAAGCAAGAGCGTTGCGAATAGCAATGCGTCGGTATCGGTCGTGGAAATATATAGAGTTAGCACAACGGGACCGAGTATCTCCGTATTTTCCACCAGCGACGGCGTCACGTAAGTCAATCTGCCGTGTTCGAAGTTTGACTCATCAAACGAGTCCGAACCCTCGGCGGGCCAGAGCTCGTGCTCGCTGAGCACCCCGTCTTTGTGCAGATAGAATGTCGTCCAGCGCGCATCGCGCGGCGGCCACTCCTCCAGCGCTTTCCATTCACCCGTGGCTGGAATAAAGCAGCGGATCGGTGGCTCATCCATGATTTTAGTATCAATATTTTTGAGCCAGTGGTCGAACCAGCGCAGCGCTTCATCCTGGTACTGGTAAACCGGTCGGTCCAAGTAGATCGGCGGGCCAATAACCATCTTTTTGGGGCCCTGCCACTTTTGCCATGCGGTGAATGCGCCCGGTAGGTGCAAGCCGTAGTTGCCCCAACAGGCGCCGAGGAATGCGGGAATCTTTCCATTTTCGTCTCTGGCGCTTCGCTCGCGCCAGAACGGACCGTCGAAAGGATGGAGCAGCATGACGACGATCAGAGCGTTGGTGCCGGTGCGCGGGTTCTGCAAAGCTTCGCGTAATGCGGGCACCGCCATGATCTCCTCGTCGCGCATCGCCTGCGCGATTGCGTCCTTGTATGCTGCTTCGCCATGTCCCTCCTGGTAGAGGCTCCTGTAGTTCGGCCGGTGCAGGCTGTTGCGCCAATGAGTGATAAAGCCATGGGCCAAAATGCCGCCGTGATAGCAGCGGTGGCGGTAGTCGTCAGTGCCGGCAAACGGCGCAAAGATCGCCTTGAGTGATTTTGGTGCCGCGGCGGCGACGGCCTTTGCGAGCCGAGCGTAGTAGGAGACGCCGAACATGCCGATATTGCCGTTGCTCCATGGCTGTGTCGCGAGCCAATCGACGAGGTGGCAGATATCCTGAACTTCCTGCGGACCCATCAGTTGGTAGAAGCCCTCTGACTTGCCGCTGCCGCGCACATTGAAAACCGCATGCACATAGCCGCGCCGGGCGAAGAAATTTGAATCGCCACTCTCCATGTAACCTCGCAAAGGCGTAAAGCCCACCGGCCGCATGGGCGGCGATTGGAGATCCTTGTTATAGGCATGAGCTCCCAGAATAACGGGAAATTTGTCGTTGGCAGCCGGGCGGAATACGTCGCCATCGAGCAAGATGCCGTCCGGCATACGAACCTTTACATCGCGATCGACGATGACGTCGTATTTTCTCTCCGAAGTCGACCATCGGGTCGTGAACATAACGATGTGTTCCCTCCGAGGACGATGATTTACTTCACACGTGATTGGTTGTCTAGCGTTCGCAGGCGCTTTAGCGCCGGGTGAAGGGTTCAAAGTTCAGGTTTCAAGGTTTAAACCCCAATGCAATCATCCGACACGGGTATTTCGAAGCGAAAATCTCAACCTT
>DATACQ010000546.1:0-2819 GCA_036258955.1 Binatia bacterium | reverse complement strand
GGGAACAAGCCTCGACGAGAGCGGACACGGGAGTACACAGGTGCGCCGACTTGTTCATCCTCGCGGCAATTTGCGCTTCCCTCGATGGCTGCCGTAACAAAAGTATTTGCCGTCCGCCTCAAGGTACAACTCTATTGGCCGCGATCAGAGAGGCTTGTTTCCTCGGACGAAATCTCGTGAATAATGCGTTCTAGTTCGCCGGCACTTGGATCGCGAATTGCCTATGCGCACTAATCTGAAATCTATGCGTCGCACCCTGGCTTTGCTCTGCCTCACCGCCCTGGTGGTTTATGGCTGCGGTAAACAGACGCCGCCGTCATTTGAACGCCCGCCGGCTCCCGTGACGGTTTCCGCAGCCGTTACCCGCGACGTGCCCGTCTATATCGATGCCGTGGGTAAGATCGTGCCGCGTGAGGTAGTTGACATTCAACCTCAAGTTTCGGGACGCATCACCAAAGTTCATTTCGCTGACGGTGCCGACGTAAAGGCCGGCGATGTCCTATTTACGATCGATCCGCGACCCTTTCAGGCGCAGCTCAATCAGGCTGAAGCCGCCGTGGCAGAGGCGCAGGCCGCTTTGAATCTGGCAAAGATCAACTTCGCCCGGGTTGAGAGCGTCAGCGATCCGCGCGCTGTTTCCCGGCAGGATTACGACACGAAGAAAAATGCCGTCGAAGTGGCAGAGGCGCAGTTACACCATGCTCGCGCCGCGGTGGAAACCGCTCGACTGAATCTCGAATACTGCACGATCCGCGCGCCCATTCAGGGCCGCGCCGGCCAGCGCCTCGCCGACCCCGGCAACATTGTGATGGCAAACAACACTTCCTTGCTGGTGATCCAGCGTCTTGATCCGATTTACGCCGAGTTCACCGTGCCGGAGAACGAGCTTACGGAAGTGCAGCAGAACATGGCGCGCCGCACGTTGCGCGTGGAGGTGCGTTTGCCCGATGATCCGGACAAACCGCGCGAGGGCAAACTCACGTTTATCGATAACTCCGTCCAGGATGGCACCGGCACGGTAAAATTGCGCGCGACCATCGACAACGCGGATCGCCGCTTCTGGCCGGGCCGCTTTGCCAGGGTGCGCCTCATCCTGGACATGCAGCGACAGGCGGTGTTGATCCCGGCCGGCGCGCCACAAATGTCGGCCAAGGGTTCTTTCGTCTATGTCGTGAAACCCGATTTGGTGGCAGAGTTGCGCCCGGTGACTACCGGCCAGCGCCAAGGCGATCTCGTCGTCATCGACAAGGGACTCAAGGCGGGAGAGCGCGTGGTAGCCACCGGTCAGCTCGGCGTCACACCCGAGGGCAAGGTCCAAATCGTTCAGCCGGGAAATACGAACTCCTCTCAGGAGGCGAAGGCGGGCTCTAACTCGTGAACTTCTCCGGAACTTTTATTCGTAGGCCGGTTATGACTACGGTCTTGACCCTTTCGGTCAATCTCTTTGGAGCGCTCAGTTACTTTCGCCTCCCGGTGAACGATCTGCCGGCTGTGGATTATCCGGTTATCCAGGTACAAGCGAGCTATCCCGGCGCGAGTCCTGAAACGGTGGCGAGCAATATCGCCACGCCTCTGGAACGCCAGTTCATGCAGATCAACGGCCTGGAGCTGGTGATCTCCAAGAGCACCCAGGGGCATACCAGTCTCACTCTCCAGTTTGCGCTTGACAAGGATATCGACGCCGCCGCAACGGACGTGCAAACGGCAATATCGCAAGCTACGGGCAGTCTGCCGGTGGATCTCCCGTCGCCGCCCACGTATTCGAAGACCAACCCCAACGACCAGCCGATCATGTACATCGCTCTGACCAGCGAATCTGTCACACGGGGACAGCTCTACGACTACGCCAGCACTCAAGTCGGCCAGCGCATTAGCATTCTCCCAGGCGTAAGCCGAGTCAATGTATTCGGCGCCAAGTCAGCGGTGCGCATCAAGGCTGATCCTTCCGCCATGTGGGCGCGCGGCATTTCGGTTGAAGAGCTCGCCGCCGCCATCACGAGTGGCACCAGCACGACCGGCGCCGGGCAGCTCGACGGCTCGGCAGGCACCTTGTTGCTGCGCCCCCAGGGACAGCTCGATGACGCCGAGGAATATAACAATTTGATCGTCAGCCATAGGAATGGTTCGCCGGTTTATCTGCGCGACGTAGCGCGGGCGGAAAACTCCGTGGAAGACGAACGGGTCAACATGCGGTTTTGGGCGCGCGGCTTCGAGCCGCCGTCGGCCACCGTGATCGTTGCCGTCAACCGCAAGGCGGGCGCGAACGCGGTGGAAGTCGCCCGCAGCGTCCGCGAGCTGTTGCCCTTGATCAGCACGGAGCTACCGGGATCGGTGCGGGTGACGCCGATTTATGATCGATCGCTGACGATTATCCATTCAATCGTTGATGTCCAGCTCACCCTCGCGATCGCCTTTGTGCTGGTGGTCATCGTCATCTTTGTTTTTCTCGGGCGTGCCACCGACACGTTGATCCCTGCTGTAGCACTGCCCCTGTCACTGTTGATCACCTTCATTGCGATGGATCTTTTGGGCTACAGTCTCGATAACCTATCTCTGATGGCGCTCACCTTAGCCATTGGCTTCCTTGTCGATGACGCCATCGTGTTTCTCGAAAACACCGTGCGCCGGATGGAGCACGGCGAGCAGGCGCTGCAGGCCACCATCAACAGCGCCAGGGAGATCAGTTTCACGATTATCTCCATGACCGTATCACTGGCGGCGGTGTTCATTCCGCTGGTTTTCATGCCGGGGCTCGTGGGCCGGATTTTCCGCGAATTCGCAGTCACTATCGTGGTTGCCATCATGGCTTCAGGCCTGGT
>DATACQ010000545.1:0-4689 GCA_036258955.1 Binatia bacterium | reverse complement strand
GAACGAGATTCGCACAAACCAGGAGAAGCTTGCTGATGCGCTTTTTCGAACGATTCCCGCCGGCGTGGGGAGTCGCGGAAAACTCAGCCTTGACGATAAAGAAATCGACGAGATGCTGAGTGATGGAGGCTGCGGAGAAGGCCCAGCATGGAATAGAAGTGCCGGATCGCGAGCTAGTCTGCGCGCCCATCCTTTCATCCATCAGGTCCCTCAGACAGTGGCGCGGATGTAGTCCAGAGGCTTGCGGCTAAAGGCGTCTTGATTCGCACCGCTCCATGCGTGGAGTGGCGGAGGAAGCGCCCGAAGCTTACAAAGATGTCACTGCCGTCGTCGATGCGGCGCATGATGCCGGCCTAGCCCGACGGGTGGCTCGGCTCGAACCGGTTGTCTGCATCAAAGGATAAGAGGCCGCAGAATGGGTCAGCGCCGCCCCGGACCCATAAGCGTTGCTCGGATAAGAAAAATCCGACATAGTGCGTCCCTATAACATATGAGCACGGGAGAGTTTTTTAACCTCTACAATCATGGCTTTATCCGCGCTGCCGTCGGCGTGCCTGAAATCAGGGTAGCGGACCCGGATTTCAACGCCGAGCGCACTATCGAGCTCCTGGAGAAGGCGGCCGGGGAGAAAGCGGTGCTCGCGCTGTTTCCGGAATTGGGCTTGTCGGCGTATTCGTGCGACGATCTCTTTCATCAGCAGGCCTTGCTCGACGGCGTGCTTCAAGCCCTGCGAGCCGTGCTCAATGCTTCTGAAAAGCTGAATACAGTCGGCATCGTCGGTCTTCCGCTACAGGTTGACAACCTGCTGTTTAACTGTGCGGTGATTTTTCACCGGGGTAGGATTCTCGGAATTGTTCCCAAGACATTTCTGCCTAACTATCGGGAGTTTTACGAATACAGACAATTCGCTCCGGCGTCGGCTGCGCATAGCAAGACGCTCGACGTGCTCGACCAGCGCCAGATTCCTTTCGGTGAGCAGCTTCTCTTCCGCTGTGAGGACGAGCCGCGATTCGTATTCTTCGTAGAAATTTGCGAGGACCTCTGGGTGCCGATCCCGCCTTCCTGCCGGGCCGCTATGGCCGGAGCAACGGTTCTCCTCAACCTTTCCGCATCAAACATTACGATTGCGAAGGACGAATACCGCCACAGTTTGGTTTCGAACCAATCTGCGCGTTGCCTTGCCGCGTATCTCTATACGGCTGCGGGAACAGGTGAATCCACCACCGATCTAGCATGGGATGGTCACGCGATTATCTACGAAAACGGAGATCTGGTCGCGGAGTCGCAGCGGTTTTGCTACGAGTCACAGCTGGTTTTGGCAGAACTGGATTTGGAACGGCTCACTCAAGAACGCATGCGCCAGAATAGCTTCGCGCAATGCATGCAACAGCAGCGGCAAGATTTGCAAGGATTCCGCAGCGTAAGCTTCCAGCTTGAGCTGCCAAGGACGCAGCGCTTACTTTGTCGCCGCGAGCTCGAGCGGTTTCCCTACGTACCATCCGACCCGGAGTTGAGAGACCGCCGTTGCTATGAAGCGTACAACATTCAAGTGCAAGGGCTTGTTAAGCGGCTGCAGAGCGCGCGGATTTCGAAAGTGGTTATTGGGACATCGGGTGGTCTCGACTCCACCCATGCGCTTATTGTAGCTGCGCGAGCCATGGATCTCCTGCACCTGCCGCGCTCACACATTCTCGCCTACACGATGCCCGGCTTTGCCACCAGCCAGCGCACCTTGGCGAATGCCAAGGCTCTGATGCAGGCGGTCGGTTGTGCGGCCGAAGAAATCGACATTCGGCCGAGCTGTGAACAGATGTTGAGCGATATCGGCCATCCCTACGCGCGTGGGGAGCCAGTCTATGACATTACCTTTGAAAATGTTCAAGCCGGAGAACGGACCAGCCATCTGTTCCGGCTTGCGAATTTCCACAACGCTTTGGTGGTTGGAACCGGTGATCTCAGCGAACTGGCGCTGGGCTGGTGCACTTACGGGGTGGGCGACCACATGTCACACTACGCTGTGAACGCCAGCGTACCCAAGACCTTGATCCAGTTTCTCATCCGCTGGGTCGCCGACACGGCTCAACTGGGGGAGAGTACCACTGTGGTGCTGCGTTCGATCCTCGAGACGGAGTTTAGCCCGGAGCTAATTCCCGGAGATCCCAACGGCGAGCAGCCCGCGCAGAGGACCGAAGACATCATAGGGCCCTACGAGCTTCAGGACTTCAATCTCTACTATACTCTGCGTTTCGGCTACCCACCTTCAAAAATTGGGTTCCTCTCGTACTGCGCCTGGCGCGACCGCACGTCGGGACACTGGCCCGACATTCCCGAACGGAGCCGCAACCAGTACACAATTGGCGATATCAAGCACTGGCTTTCAGTGTTTGCCTGGCGCTTTTTCCAGGTCAGTCAGTTCAAACGCACCTGCATACCCAACGCGCCGAAGGTCGGCTCGGGCGGTTCGTTATCGCCGCGCGGTGACTATCGCGCGCCCAGCGACAGCGAAGCTACCGTATGGCTCGAAGAGATCAAGCGAATTCCTGACGACGACTCCATTGAAACACTCGCTTCGAAAGCTGCGGGATCGAACAGGCGAGAACGCTCGCAGAAAAGTAGAAAAATTAGTGCCGGAGGAGGGACTTGAACCCTCACGGGGTGCCGCCTCACGACGGGGTTTTGGGTCGCTCGAATGGTTTGACTTTCAGTATTGCAAAACTCGAACAGACGGATTGGAGCGTTTTTACCGGCTGCCGTGTGTTGTTCGTTAGCCGTGATTTGTGATGGATTAGTACATTTGCGGCACAGCGGAGCGTAAAGCGTCAGGACGACCGCCCACGGCCGCCGCTCGGGGCTCCGGTTTTTCCACAGCTCGTCACGTTCATTGAAACTCGCGCAAACCCCACTGAGCGGCCCGGTAAGGATCGCGGATTCTCCGCACTTGCCGGTGCAGAGCCACTACGCTGTCTGCATCGCGCAAAATAAACGCTTTGTCAGAATCGCTCAGAGCGGCCGGACCGGCTTCAAGCGCTAGTTCTCGCAAGACACGGTTCCGTTCTATGATTTTCGCGCTTTTAGCAGCCTTTCGGCGCATCACGCCGAGATGAACGGCATTGGCATCCGGATCGACCGTAACTTCCACAAAGACTTGCTTGCAAGGTTGCTTGCGCCGTCTAGTGATTCCATCGTGCAGGTACTGCACGACTGGCGGAGGTTCAATCTCCTCAGGAATTAGAAACAGGCGCCAGCGTCGCATCGCACGGCCCAAGCCAAGCCGGCTGGAGTAGACCGACAGAGGCACTGCCAATGCCAGTGAAACCCCGACAGGCAGAAGCCACACCGTTACCTCTGGATTGAGCCAGTACAAGCTGCCGATCCAGGCCAACGCCAACACTGTGGCAAAACCATGAAGCCGTATAGCATCGAACCAGCCGGTCTCATTATCGGTGCGAAACTGCGGACCCCACTTGATCTGCTTACCCATCAAGGTGACAAGGACAAATTGACTGTGGAACCACATCCGGACGGGCGCGAGCAATGTCGATACGACAATTTCGAGAGCGATACTCGCCAGAAGGGGTAGCACGCCGCCGAATAGGGACGCTTGACGATTCCTCAAAATGATCAGAAAGCTCAATAGCTTTGGAAGAAACAGCAATACCGCCGTAGTCGTCAACAAAGCAATCGCCCACTCCGGACGCCAGCGCGGCCACACCGGAAAAAGAGATGGTTCATTGGAAAAGTAAACCGTCGGCAAATATGCTTGGACGGCAAGCTCTAGGGTGTTGAGGATCAGGAAAGTAAACCAGAGGAGAGCCGAGGCATAAGCCATGATGCCCATCGCCATAATCGCCCGATGCCCGCCGCGCAGCCGATCCCCAAACAGCAAGCGCATGTGCTGAAGGTTGCCTTGACACCAGCGGCGGTCGCGTTTGAGCTCATCGGCCAGCGTCGGCGGCGACTCTTCATAACTGCCGGGTAAATCATGGACAACCCACACTTCCCAACCGGCACGGCCCATCAGCGCTGCCTCGACAAAGTCGTGACTGAGAATCTCTCCCCCAAGAGGCGCTTGCCCGGGCAACCGGGCTAAACCGCAGTAACTCATGAACGGTGCAACTCGAATAATCGCGTTGTGCCCCCAGTAATACCCTTCGCCCAGTTGCCAGAAACGCTGCCCGGCCGTCAGCATGCGCCCGTAAGCACGGCCGGCAAACTGCTGCATGCGAGCGAAGAAAGAATCGCAATTAATCGTGGTCGGCGCCGTCTGAATGATGCCAGCTCGAGGATAATGATCCATCATCTGGGCCAGACGAACCAACGTCTCGCCTGCCATTACGCTGTCAGCGTCGAACACGATCATGTAGTCGTATTTTCGACCCCAGCGCCGCAGGAAATCGGCGATGTTGCCGCTCTTGCGCCGGACGCTATTGCGCCGGTGGCGGTAGAAAATTCGGCCGAAACCCTGAACTGCATGACATGTTCGCGCCCACGCAATCTCCTCTTGGGTCTGCCTCTCCGGGTGCCCTGTGTCGCTTAACACAAAAAAATCGAAGCTGGAAAACTGCGGCAATCGTGCAAGCGAACGGTAGGTTGCTTCAAGGCCGGCAAACACTCGGTCGACATCCTCATTGCAAACAGGCATGAGCACCGCAATGCGCGATCCCAGCCAGTGGTTCCCCTCGAGGGGTA
>DATACQ010000544.1:0-7000 GCA_036258955.1 Binatia bacterium | reverse complement strand
CCCGGCGATGCAGTTCGAAGTCATTTTCGCCCTTTTCGCTGCGGATGGTTTATAGAGCTTTTGGCAGGGCACAAGCATCGCTGATCGACGTCCGGTCAGAGGCAGAGTCTATTGGCTTCGCTACGAAAGGTTTGCTCCTCGCCTCCGCATCAGGTCCACTGCAAATCGGTCAAGAAGGAGGGTGAAAGAAAAGCGTAGCTGGCACTACCCCGCACGTGCCGTCGGGCCGAAGACTAATCTGCATTATTCACGGCCGGGGAGAAAGCCTCGTCGGTCGCGGCCAATAGGGCAGTACCTTGAGGAGAACGGCTAAGGGACGCGATGGCGCAAATATCGGGAAGAGAATGCAAATCACTGCCAAGCAGCATAGAAGTCGGCGTAACTTTCTACCCCTGTGTCCGCTCTCTACGAGGCTTCCTCTCCGGCCTTACACTCTGCGGTCTTCTTTTGGGAGTATGAACAATCCGCGCTAAGCCTCCTAGCTAGCGATGGCGGGTTCAAAACGTTCGAGCCATTCAAAACCCTCGCAAGCGGTGGGAGGAAATAGATCGGGCTTGACCGATTTGACGTTTGGAACAACTGGAACAGTCGCGCAGCGATTAATTAGGAGGTGGCGATCTCGTACTGCTGCGGCCGTAAATCCTGACTGGCTTTGATGATCACACGCCTATTGATCTCGCGCTCGAGATTTTCGAGGCTGTGGTTTTTTTCATCATAAAGAAAGTTCGCTACATCGGGGTTTAAACGAACGACAATGTTCTTTCCGTCGTCGATGGCTGATTGCTGTCGTTTGATAGCCCGTAACACCTCGTACGCAACCGTCACGGCAGACTTGATACGGCCGCGTCCTTCACAGTGTGGGCAGGGGCTGAGCAACTGGTTTTCGAGACTTTCCCGCGTCCGTTGACGGGTCATTTCTACCAAACCGAGCTCGGAGATCTTTAAGATATTGGTACGGGCCTTGTCTTTTTTCAACGCTTCCTTCAGGGCATCATACACTTTCTTCCGGTTAGCCTCTTTCTCCATATCGATGAAATCGATGATGATGATGCCGCCCACATTGCGCAGCCGGAGCTGGCGCACGACCTCGTGCACCGCGTCCATGTTGGTCCTAAGGATCGTCTCTTCCTGATTGCGTTTACCGACAAAACGACCGGTATTGACGTCAATGGCCGTGAGCGCTTCGGTGCGCTCGATAATGATGTAGCCGCCCGAACGTAGCCAGACGCGGCGCTCGAGCGCCTTTTGTACCTTTTCTTCTATGCCATAGCGGTCGAACAAAGGGTCCTTGTCGGTGTGCAGGATAATCTTGGACTTTAGGCGCGGCATAAACTGGCGGACAAAATCAACCACCCGCCGGTGGTCCTTGGGCGAATCGAGGACCACCTGCTCGGTTTCGTTCGTGCAGAAATCGCGGATCGCCCTGCTGATGGAATCGAGCTCCTGGTGGATCAGTGCGGGCGCCGGAGAGGCTTCGGCTTTCTTCTGAATCCTCTTCCAAAGCACGGTCAGAAAACGCAGATCGCGCTGGATCTCGCGCTTGCTGAGCCCTTCACAAGCTGTGCGCAGGATAAACCCGCCCTCTTCGGTGCTAAGGGATCGGGCTATTTCCTTGAGCCGCTTGCGTTCCTCTTCGCTTTCGATGCGCCGGGAAATGCCGATATGCTTGCTGCCCGGAATAAACACCATGTAACGGCCGGGCAACGAGATGTGCGAAGTTACACGGGCGCCTTTGGTGCCCAGCGGATCCTTGGCGACTTGCACGAGAATCTCTTCGCCACTCGAGATACGCTTTTCAAGCGGCAGCCGGCGAGACGGTGACAACGGCGGTTTCTGCAGCTCGGGTAACTCGGCATCCTCCACCGACTCCGCGATTAATTGGACATCACCGGGGATTTCATAGAAGTCCGAGGCATGGAGAAACCCTGCCTTTTCCATGCCGATATCTACGAAAGCCGCCTGCATGCCCGGAAGCACTCGGGAGACTTTACCTTTGTAGATACTACCGGCGATCCCCATTTCCTCCTTGCGCTCAATGAGGAACTCCGCCAAAACTCCATCCTCCATGATCGCGATTCGGCTCTCCTGGGGGCTGGAGTTAATCAAAATTTCTTGTTTCATAATCTAGAAGCGAACTACTCTCTCGGCGGGCGGGTATGGCGTGAAACTCGATCGAACCGCGATGGTTGATCGGAAAAGACCAGCAAGCCAATGAGTTGTTTATAGAGTAAAACAAATATGACTTCAAGTAGAATTACCTTGCACAGCTGCCTAACAGATGCGGGCGATAGCTTTGACAATGACCCCTCCTGTAGGTATCTTAGGTGCACTGGTGCTGGAACTTGCGGTGATCACCGGGCATCAACCTGAGTGAGAATCGCTCTCCAACTTGAAGGGTTTTATGAGTTATCCGGCGACCGTGCCGACCTACTCAATTCTTAACACCAAGGTCCTGATCCTTAACCGGTCTTACCTGCCGATTCATGTAACCTCGGTCCGTCGCGCGTTTCTCCTCTTGTATCAGGGCATAGCTCGCGCGGTGAACGAACAGTACCAGACCTTCGACTTCGAAAGCTGGAGCGATCTGGCCGTCTCAGCCAACGACGAATCCATTGGTTTGGTGAACAGGGTGATCCGTGTACCTCGGGTGGTCTTGCTTGTCAGCTACGATCGCGTTCCCAAACGCCAGGTGCGCTTTAGCCGCTATAACATTTACGCCCGCGACAATTGTACCTGCCAGTATTGTGGACGCCGGCTGCCTCGAAACGATCTTAACTTGGACCACGTAGTTCCGCGCTCCCAGGGGGGCACCTCGACTTGGGAAAACGTCGTATGCTCCTGCCATGAATGCAACCGGCGTAAGGGTGGTCGAACACCGCAACAGGCAGGAATGACGTTAGCGCGTCGGCCTTTCCGGCCCAAGTGGACTCCGTTCATGCAAGAAACCTTCAACTTGTCGCGCTATCGCGAGTGGGTGCCGTTTCTCAATACCATCGATGTGTCGTACTGGAATACGGAACTGTTAGAGAAATAGACATCCCCTATCCTGCTTCCTACATCTTGTGGCCAAGCCCAAAATCTCCCCTTTATATTGTAAGTTTCGCTTGACAGCTTACTAGCCTGTATGGGATAGTGGCGACGGTTTTCGTCGAAAGTGACAACAACGGATTCCAAGCTCTAAAAAGAAGTTTTATTTATGCGGCTTAAGCGTCTCGAAATGGTCGGGTTCAAGTCATTCGCTCAAAAGACCGTCGTCGAGCTGAACCCCGGTATCACTGCTGTAGTCGGGCCCAATGGTTGCGGCAAATCTAACATCGTTGACGCTCTGCGTTGGGCTATGGGTGAGCAGAGCGCTCGCCACCTCCGTGGCCAGCACATGGAAGACGTCGTCTTCAATGGCAGCGAGAGTCTTCCGCAAACGGGAATGGCTGAGGTCTCGATCATTTTCGACAACGAAGAGGGACGCGGTCCGACCGATTACAGCAACTTTAGCGAAATCATGATTACCCGCCGGCTCTTCCGATCCGGCGACTCCGAGTACGCGATCAATAAAATTCCTTGCCGCCTGAAAGACGTCGTCGAGTTTTTTCTTGGCACGGGGATCGGCAGCAAAGCCTACTCCATCGTCGAGCAGGGGCGCGTCGACGAACTGGTCAACTCCAAGCCTGAAGATCGCCGGCTGATCATCGAGGAAGCCGCCGGCACGAGTAAGTATAAAAGTCGCAAGCTCGTTGCCGAGCGCAAGCTCGAACGGACCCAGCAGAATCTGCTCAGGGTTACCGACATCGTGCGCGAGATCGAGCGCCAAATTCGCTCGATGGAGCTGCAGGCCAAAAAGGCCGAGCGCTACCGGGCACTCAAAGCGGAACTGAAAGAAAAGGACTTGGCGTGCGCGGTCCTGCAGCGTAACGCGTTCAACGAGGAGATCACGGAAAAAGAGCGCAATCTTGCCGATACGGAAGAACGCCTGGCCGGTCACCTGGCGAACCTTCATTCTCGAGAGGCGGAGAGCGAGGCTGTTCGCCTGGCACTGATGGAAGCCGAACGGGAGATCCAAGAACAACAGGAAAATGTCTATCAGCAAAAAGTGAAATTTCAGACGCAAGAACAAGCGCGCGATTTCACCGGCAAAGAGTTGTCGCAGCTCGGCCAAAGCGAAGCACACACGCGGGCTGTTCTGGCGCAGCTCGAAGAAAAAGCCATCCACCTAGCGCGCGAGATCGAAGAGCTGGGCAAGGCAAAGGAAAGCTTCGTCCAGCTTTCACTCTTTGAGCAGAATTTTCTGGAAGAAAAGGAACTGGTGCTGAAAGGCCTTGAAGAGCGTATGCGCGTTCTTGAACTCGACCAAGATCGCGTAAAGGCCGCGCTCATCGAAGCGGCCAATCGGATCGCGTACCTGAGGAACGACATCCTGGCCCATGAAAAACGGCGCGCCGAGATCGAGGGCGATCTGGCGCGCAACCGAGAAGAATCCAGCCAAGCAACCGTTGCTTTGGCGCAAGCGCGGCAAAAAAGCGGAGAAGCGAAGTCCGCCTTGGAAATCTCCCTCGATCAAGCGCGAGAGTGTGGCCTCGAGGCGGCACAGGCCCAGGCAGCCGCTCAAACATTGGCCAAGGCGAAACAAGAGCAGGAAGCGAACATAGCCGCGCTCAAAGAGCAGCTTCAGGAAAACCGTTCACGCTTGATGTCCCTTGAAGATTTACAAAAGAACTATGAGGGCTGCCAAGAAGGTGTGCGCGCCATCATGCTGAAGAAACAGCAGGCAGCCGCGCCGAACGGCATTCATGGGCTGGTGGCCGACGTGCTCGAGGCTCCTGAAACATACGAGAAAGCCCTCACCGCGGTTTTGGGCGACAGGGTGCAATACGTCATTGTCAAAGGCCAGGAAGAGGGCGTCGAAGCCGTCGAGTATCTCAAGCAGCAGGCTTCAGGGCGCGGCAGCTTTATACCGGTGCAGCTCTCGCGCAAACAGTCCAAGCCCTTGCCCGTCGGCGAAGCCGAAGTCGTCGCTCCGTTGCTCGAAGTGATTTCAGTCAAAGAAGGCTACCGTGATGTGGCCGAATATCTGCTCAACGACGTCGTACTGGTTAAAGACTTAAAATCGGGACTCGAGCTCTGGAGCCGCAACGGCTATTACAGCACCTTAGTCACACCCGACGGCGAAGTAATCGATCCGATGGGGATCGTCACCGGCGGCAGCGAAACGGCCCTGGAGGGCAGCTTTCTCACACAACGCCGCCGCATCCGAGAGCTCAAGGAAATTCTGGGCGGCCTGGAAAGCCAGTTGCTACAGGAACAAGCCGAGCTCGTGCGCATCAAGCGCTCTCTCGAAGAAGCGGAAACGCGCCGCAGCCAGCTCCATGCCGAACTGCACCGCTTGGAGCTGGAACGGGTGCGCCTGGAACACGAGCACCTCGCCGCGGAAGGCGACTCAGGCCGTCTGGCAATGACTGTGCATACGCTAAGGCAGGAAGAAAGTGATCTCAGCGCGACTTTGGAATCGATAAACAATGAAATCGAGCGCTGCCGCAGCGAAAGCGGCGCCCTAGCGCAAGAGAAAACAGACAAAGAGAATACGCTGGCTGAAACACAGACCGCCGTCCGTGAACTGCGGGACACTCTGGAAACTTTGGAAAAAGCGGTTACCGAATCCCGTATACGTCACGCCGCGCTCGGCGAGAAACGCGAGCATACCGATCAGAACTTGGAAGACCGCTTAAAACAGCAAAGCGAGAACATCGGTCAAATTGCTGTGTCTCAGGCGCAGATCGCCGACCTTGAGCGCCGCAAGGCCGCAACGCAAAGCGCGTTGATACGGGCCGAAGAAGAGCTTGACGCAAGCGGTGTCCTGCTGCGCGAGTTGGAGGAAAACCTCGCCGCTCGACGCCAGAGCTACAGGGCGATTTCCATGAACCTCGCCGAATTAGAGGAGACGATCAAGGAGGTCAGGCCTCTCTGCGAAGCTTGCCAACAGGAAAAGAACGGACTCCAGCTTGCGCTTGCGGAAAAGCGGCTGAACTATCAGCACTTGGCTGATACGATTCGGGATAAGTATGAGACGGATCTGACCGAGTTGGCGGCGGATAGCAGTGATGACTTTCCCTTAAGGGACGATCTGCTCGTAGAAATCGACGAGCTGCGGGCTCGCTTAGAACGGATGGGCGAGGTGAACCTGGCGGCTATCGGCGAGTACGAGGAACTCACGACGCGCTTTCAGTTCATGACCCAACAAAAGGAAGACCTCGAGAAATCCATTGCCGACTTGCAACAGACTATCGTGAAGCTCAACCGGGTATGCCGCTTGCGTTTCAAAGAAAGCTTCGAAGCGATCAATGAAAAATTTGAGAGCATCTTTCCACGGCTATTCCGCGGCGGAAAAGCGAAGCTGGTGCTAACCGATGAAAACGACTATCTGGAGACGGGCATCGATATCGTCGTACAGCCGCCGGGAAAGAAGCTGCAATCGATCACTTTGTTGTCGGGCGGCGAAAAGGCTTTGACCGCCGTGAGCTTGTTGTTCGCGATCTTTTTGACCAAACCCAGTCCCTTCTGCTTTCTTGACGAGGTGGATGCGCCGCTCGACGACGCCAATCTCGACCGGTTCAATGACATGGTCAAAGAGATGAGCGAACATTCACAGTTTGTCATTGTGACCCATAACAAAAAAACCATGCAAGCCGCCGAAGTTTTGTACGGCATCACGATGGCGGAACCCGGCGTATCCAAGCTTGTGTCCGTGCGTATGAACTAGCGCGCGCAGCGCGGTTCCGAATATCCGGTTTTCTTGTTTCCTGTTACGGCAGCCGGATTGTCTCAACTCATTCCGGTAAACGGGATCCAGAATCCACCCGATCTCGACGTCGCAATCCGCAAAAGCACCCAGGTCATGCTGAGCGCTTCGGCTGCGCTCAGGATAAACTCAGCGACGCGTCTCGGACGGTACGAGCACGGCATGCGCGTGCCCCTACTGCGAAGAGGAGATTTTTCGCCTGCGGCTCAG